>JAHAWR010000047.1 GCA_018383835.1 Candidatus Jordarchaeia archaeon
CCGCTAACGACCTCCTTATACTTATGGCTCCTCATTCCGTAGAGCTTCAGCAAAGGAGAATAGTTGTCAGATCGTCGGCAACCCCCAATAGTTCTAATACATCTTATTTTTTTTGTCTATTTCATTGCTGGATTGTCCATGTGGTGGCTCTAAGGAGCTTCTTGGCTTCTTTAAGCGTGTAGAGTCCCTCACTCATCAGTAATTTATCTATACTTACAACTATTTAAAGTTTCTACTTGGAAACTGCTAACTACGGCGTTAGTATTTTATTTTTTGCCTTGGTCTTTAATTTATGAGGGAGAGGATGATCCACGCCCTGCTTCTGATAGGCGAGGATGGTGTTGGAAGGGTAGCTTACGATGACGGGATGGGAATAGAGTACACCTTGTTTTCTGGCATGGTTCACGCCTTGAACCGTTTTTTTACCGAGATATTCGGCAAGAGGCAGTGGTACCGCGAGGTCGAAGTACCCCCATACACCCTCACAATGGTTGAGACCCTGCGTGGCTTATGGGTCTGCATACACGACTCCACAGACAACTCAGACCTCATATATTACAAGGTTTCCACAGCTGTGAGGCTTCTCGAGAGAAACTGCGACTTCTCACAGAATCTCAAGACATCCGTCCTCCCCATAGACGAGAAGACAAAAGAGGTTCTAGTCAGGCTCCTGTCTCCGGAAGGCGTCCCTAAGGGCATCACGCAGCTGCTTAACCAGAAGCTCAGGCAGATTGCTAGCAGGCAGATCAACGTCACCATACATAACGCGTATCTCCTGTCCATGGAGAGGGGGGTAATTGCGAGCTGGGAGCCTGAAAAGAAGCCCGACATTAAGATAAGGCAGGCATGCTTTAACATGCTGAGGAGCCTGCCTAACACGCCTAATGTTAGGCTCAGCCTCTCAAGCAGGGAGAAGAGGGGCGTGGAGGAATGGCGTCTTAAAAGGATAGGTAACAGCTCCCTCTTCGTCTTCGTGAGAGCATCAATGGGCGAGGGCGCCAGAGGGCTTTTCGAGCTCCTCTTCGACAGGATGGTGGCGAGCCTAGAGCAAGCCGTAGTAAGTACCCCTCTGGTGAGAGAGTTCACCCCCGAACGCTACGACCTGCCATGAGGTGCCTTCTTGGAGTATGGTAAGCCGCGAAGGGTAAGCCTCGAGAAGTTGAGGGCAATACAGTTGAAGCTCGCGGAGAAAGTGGTTGAAGAAGACTGCTTCGACAGACTTGAAAACATCTGCGGGCTCGACGTTTCATACAAGGAGGATAAGGCTGTAGCGTGCGCCGTCACAGTCAGGTTTGAAGGGTTAAGGAAGATCGAGGCAGCGTTTGCCTCCTCCAAAGCGTACTTTCCCTATATACCTACATTCCTCTCCTTCAGGGAGACCCCGATACTAATGAAGGCTGTTAGGCGCCTTAGGGAGAAAGTGGACGTCTTCATGGTTGACGCGAACGGCGTGCTCCACCCATACTTCCTAGGTGCAGCGTCTCACCTAGGCGTCCTGCTGGACAAGCCGACTGTAGGTGTTACCAAGAAGCTCCTCTGCGGGGAGCTACTAGAGCCTAGGAGGCTTGAAAGCGGCGTCACGATGGCCCCGATAGTCGTAAAGGGCAGGATTGCAGGCGCAGCAGTCTCCGTCAGGGGGTTGAAGCCCGTCTATGTGAGTGTGGGACACAAGGTGTCTCTGGAAACAGCCGTTAGGCTTGTGGTGGAAACGTTGAGGAACCGTATGCCTGAACCCATAAGGCTGGCGCACACTCTTTCAAGGGCATATGCGCGGGGATGTCAGCAAACGCTGAGAACCTGATCATTTCACTCTCTGAGTTTTTCCCAGAGGTTTTTCCTGTTAGCCTCCAGAAGCTCGTTTTCTAACCCCATGTATTCAGCGGCGGTAACCACCTTTACCCCGCAATCCTCAGCCTCTAGGAGTAGCGGCTTAAGCTTCTCCCTCCAATCTAGATCCCTTAAAAGGTGGTGCTCGAAGATGAACTCTTTAACCTTTGTCTCGTGGAAAATTTTTGACACGTAGACCAGACTCTTCTCGAGGCTCTCGTAGTCGTAGCGGTAGCCGAGCATGTACGTCACTGGTCCATCGCAAATCACGATATCCGGGTCTTCTTGCAGGATGAACTCTGCCTGCTCCTCTAAACTTGGTCCCTCCACGTCGGAGGTGAAAACCAGAGTGCAGCTTCCCTCGGAGATCGATAGCTCCGTCACGTACCCAAGCTTCTCGCTGGTTCCATGAAAGACTGGCTGCGAAAATTTTAGGGTGACGTTGTCGAAGCTGAACTCTCTTCCGTCAGAGTACTCTAGAACCCTGGCAAGCGGTCTAACCTGCTCAAAAAAGAATGCAGCCCTCCTCTTCTGGCTCAAGTTAATCTTCTTTGTTGGGTGCTTAACGAGGACAGTTTTGCCCCTGTAGATGTTTGGCTCGTGGGGATTGTGATGGTCATAGTGGTAGTGAGTGACTACGAGGATGTCGGCCGCAATAGCAGCCTCTTTTATCCTGTTCCAGTGCTCACTCATCCTTTTCAGCTCGATGGGGTGGGGTGGTAGCCCATACCTCCTGGGTGCAAGCGCTACACCCGGGTCTACGACTATGTTCAGCCGCCCCGACCTAACCATTGTTGACATGCTTCTCGTTCCAAGGCTCTCAGAGGCTAGAAAATTGACCTCCACTTCCCCCATCTCTCAGAGGCTTCTAAGCAGTTCGTCAGCGTTCTCGTAGAGGACGAGCTCCTTCTCTTCAGCGGTTAGCAGGTTTGTTCTCTCCACGATGTTCTTCTCGTCCTTTATGGTTACGAGGATCACCGCCGGGTAGTCTGAGCCAAAGAGAACCCTCTCGAAGCCGACCTCCGCCCTTATCTTCGCCACAGCTCTCTCGTCTTCTAAAAGGTAGGGGACCGCAGCCGTGTCAGCGTAGGTGTTATCGTATTTTTTCATTATCTCGACGCACTCCTTAAACCATATCTTGGGGTACCTTGCCGAGTAGCTTCCAAAATGGGAGAGAACTATTTTGAGGTTGGAGTGGTTGTCGAGCACGCCGTTAAGGAGTATCGGGTTCGCGCTCTCGGAAAGGTGGGGGAGCTCGAATGCGCCCACGTCGCACCCCGTGTGATATATTACTGCTAGGTTTTCCCTCTCGCAAAGGTAGAAGAGCAGCTCAACCATCTCCCTGTCTAGGGCCGGGTTGAAGAACTGCGCCGTGGGGAGCACTTTAACCCCCTTAAGCCCCAGCCTTCTAATTTTCTTCACGGTCTTCTCGATGTAGCGCTCCCCCTTGCAGACGTCAACCGAGCCGAACCCGACAAACCTTCCCGGCCAGAGATTGACAAGCTTGGCCACGTACTCGTTATCTATCCTAAAGCTTGGCATAACGTCATAGGCTTCCTTTCTCAAGTCGTCTAATTGCACGAAGATAAGCCCCATCGTAAGGTTCAGGAGCATCGACTCAATCCGGTCCCTAACCCTTCTAATATCAATGTCAGCCGGGTCTATGTCTAAACCTACCAGCACAGCCCTCTCAACTTCTGCTTCATCCATCGTCTTAAGTATTTCATCAGGGGAAACGTGAGTGAAAGGATGGATGTGAAAGTCTATGGCTCTAAAAACCTCCACCTCCATCTCCTTCAAGGCACTCGGCAACAATTAAAGTACATACTTTCTAGTTCTTGTTGAACTTACAAGGACTTTTAAAATATTAAGTTTTTCGAATCACTATATACTTCATGAGGATGCAAGAATGGTGTGGGCGCTAAGCGTAATAGCTCAACTCAAGACTCCATCATAGTGGTGATCCTCGTGAGCGTAGTGTTGCCGGATGATGTTCAACGCCTCCTCTCCAAGTACGAGGGTGTCCGCCTCAGACTCGTAGAGATACCTGTGGTCAGAAAGATATTCGATTACTTTAACTCTGAAAGGTGGGTTAGAGTAGTGGCCGTAGTTAAAAGCGGTGACGGCGTCGTCATGATAAAGAAGCCCATGAGCTTCCTGGACAACGATGGACGCCCACGACCAGCAATGGGCGGACCGTGGCTTCTCGCCGGAGGGAAGCCGGAGAATGGCGAGAGCTACGAGGACGCTGTGGTTCGGGAGGTGAGGGAGGAGACAGGGCTGGAGGTCGAGGTTGAGCGCCTCCTCGGCGTCTACATCTTCCGGTTTAAGCACCAAGGACTAAGTGTTGACGCCGTCCTAGTGGCGTTCTCGACGAAGGCTGTGGGTGGAGAGCTAAAACCGGGGAGGGAGGTTCAAGAGGTAAAGTTCTTCAGGGTGTTGAGAAGAAGTGACCTCCTTCACGTGCCCGACTGGTGGCTCGGCTTCCAGGAAGAGATGCTCAAGGACGCCGGCTTCAAACTGGAGGAGTAGTCTGCCCACCCTCTTCGAAGCTCTCCCACGAGCCCCACAGCCACTCCAACTCCCCGAGCTCTCTCCGTTTTGCCTACAGTACCCCGGAAAGTTCTGCTTGCTCAGCTGCCCCCATGCTCCTCTCACCTTGCCTCATACGAAAGGAAATCCGCCGATCTCCCTTCGCCCACCGCCTCGGCGGCCGTTACTCCCACAGTCCCAGATAGACGAGTTCAGAATATGGTCTTTGGTAGACGTGCGTAGTTCTTGGGGTTCATCGGCCTGGGTTCCCTCACTGGGTTCATTGGAGCCTTTTATCAGCCTTATCCCGGGGGGTGAACCATCTGATTGTTTTTGTTGTTCCTAAGGGCTTCTCCGCCTCCCTTGACCGTGTAAAGCCTTTCCATCAACACTTTTTTAGTATTTCTATCGTGAAATTGTAGTCGACGGCGTAGGAAATTCCCTCGCTAGTGATCAGGCTACGGCAGCATCTCCCACGAAAAGCACCCCTGCCACACAACGGCCTATAATGGTGGCATGTGGGAAGGCACGCCCCTCTAACCGGGTCTCTCACCTTCTAGGAGCTTGGAGGCTGCAGGATGTTCCTTTAGAAGGCCTTCCGATGTGCCGTTTCGGCCCTCTCTTCGAATGCTTCGAGAAGGCTTCCGACGCTAAGCCCCCTCTTTTCGGAAGGTCTACGCGTAACTTACAGGTGCAACATCCCTCCCAAATGAAGACGGGGGCATCAAAAACTATCACCTATTACCTTCTCGTCCACCTCAACTTCAACGCCTACACAGAAGGACACGCTCTCTCTAGTCCCCCCTAGAAGTGAACCACTTCTCTCAGAAGCCGGCCCTCATAGCAAACAGTCGAGAGCCCCCATCACACACCACAACCACACCGCTCCTCACTTTTTCATCTTCACCTGTCACGGCGCCTCAACTCCATCTCCACAGTCATGTTAACAACTCTTAATTCCATCCCTGACAATAGCCCTTGCCTTCTCTGCCAGACCAACGGAAAACGGAAGCTTCTCCCTGCAAACAACCGTAGTAGCCGTAGTTAGCAGTTTCCAAGTAGAAACTTTAAATAGTTGTAAGTATAGATAAATTACTAATGAGTGAAAGACTCTACACGCTTAAAGAAGCCAAGAAGCTCCTTGCAGCCACCACATAGACAATCCAACAATGAAACAGACAAAAAAATAAATAGACAAAAAATAAGATGCGTCAGAACTATCGGGGGGAGCTTGCCGACGATCTAATAACCATTATCTCACACTTCGCTGGAAAACTCTACGATGAGGAGCCATAGGTATAAGGAGGTCGTTAGCTGTGTCAGAGTGCTCATATCAAGTTAGATCCTACAAAATAAAGCACAACTACGACGTTAAAGGATTCTTAAAGGCTTACAGGTGGCTATTGCAAAGAGCGATCAACGAGACCTGGAAAAACATAACTTGGAAGGAGAGGGTCATCATTAATAGGAGAAGGTCGATTCCGATAATTCCGAAGAGCAGCGAGTTCAAGCGCAACTTAAGGAACTCTTTGCTTGGAGACTGGGATTTCTGCGCTCACTACGCTGACTCCGCAATCAAGCAAGCATATTCGATTCTGAAGTCTTGGAGAAGAAACTACTTGAAGGGGAGAAGAACTAGAGCGAAGCCTGTCGTTAAGAAGAAGTTTGTCAGAGTGAAGGAAACACTGTACTCCTACAGGGACGGTAAGATCAAGATAAGCATTAAACCATACGAAGAACACTTGGTTTTCGATGTCTCAAACACTTGGTTTTGGAGCAGGGCTAAGGGGGAGATGGGGGAACTAATCCTCAACGAGAAGTTTCTGATCATTACTTTCAGGTTCAAGCAAAGAGCTGAGGAGCCAGGAGGAGCGATTGCATGGGACTGCAACGAGAAGAGTTTAGATGGCTTCAACCCAGAAATAGGATGGATAAGAGTCGATCTCAGAAAGCTCTTCCACATACACAGAGTTTACGAGCTGAAGAGGCGGAGACTGCAAAGCAAGGCTTCGAAAAAACCATCCTTGAGGAGAGTTCTGGAGAAATACTCGAGGAGGGAGAGGAATAGGGTAAGGGATTTCATTCATAAGGTAACGAGAGTGATTGCTGAGGCGTTTAGGGGCTACGTTCACGGCTTCGAAGACATTAAGAAGGAGAAAATGTTCAACAAGTCGAGAACTCATAATAGAAACGTTGCAAAAAGCGATTGGAGAACTATAATTGGTTTGATGGGTTACAAGTCTAGAGTCCGGCTTCTAAGCCCGTACAACTCTACTAGGAGGTGCTCCAGTGGGATGGTTAATGCCCCGAAGGGAGCACTCTACGAGTGTAAGGGTTGCGGGTTAAAGATTGATAGGCAGCTTAACGCGTGCTTAAACTTATATCTTCAGGTGGAGGGTCTTTCCCCGTCTCCGAAGCTATTCGTTGGGCTTGTGAGGGGGTGGGGTGGTTTGCCCTGACGGGGGGTGAGGCTGATGCAGGCTCCAATGAACCCGTGAGGAGCTTTAGGGCTCATGAACCCCAAGGACCAAGTATGGATCAACACTTACCCATACTTAGTCTGGAACCCTAACCGGGGAAGTGATCCGTAATCTGGCGGGATTCCAGAAACCGATACTCCCTCTCGATACCCCCAGAACCCTTAACATTTTCACAATCCACCTGGGCCCCCTCCGCAGAGCTTAAACCTCGGAAGCCTTCCCCCACTCTAGTGCAAGGGTTCTAGCACCCGTCAGCAACCATCATGGCAGTCATACTACCAGTAGAGCCAGATCCCGATACATTTCACCACACAGGAGGAGTGTGGAATCTCAGGGTTTAGGAGGGGGCTAGCGTGGCACCTGCTTACTCTATTATCTCTGTCACTCTTCCTATAGTTCTCGTGGTGCCTTCCCGCGTCACTATCCTATTCCCCACCGTTATATATTCGGGGCGGTATTTTAGCCGTAACCTGACCTCTCCGTAATCCCCCACAACGAGGTAGTCTTTGCCATTTATCTCCTCAAACACCACAGTTTGGCTTATCGTATTACAGTGGAGGACAGGCGAGTATCCCCGCGTTATCTTGGTCGGGTGCCGTGTGACTACTATTTTAGCCCAGAACTCCCTACAGGCTTCAAGCTTCATGTCTACATCCGCCACAACCTGCCCCCTCCTCACCACGTCTGGGTCTATTTTTTTAATGTCAAAGCCGAACATCTCTCCCGGCTTGACGCGGGAGACACGCTCGCAGAAAACCTCAACAGAGGCGATCCAGCCCCTGCGGAACCCCCCATTCGCGTCGGGCCCAACCTTAACGTTTTGCTCAGGCTTGAAGACCCCCTGCTTGACGGTGCCCGTGACCACAACGTTCGTCCCCCTCAGCCTCCTGTAGACCTTGTCTATGTAGGCTAAAGCTGGCTTGTATGCCAGCTCGTCAGGAACAGTGACGGGGAGAGTGGAAAGCAGCTTTTTGAAGACGTCCAGTCCATCGCCTGTGATGCAGCTAACCTCAACTACGGGTACTAGCACCTTATGCGTGACCTCCTTCTTGACAACATCCACGTCTTCCTTCTCCCTCACCCAGAATGGCACGCGCCCAATCTCCTTCACCGTCCTCCTCACGACGCTCCTAACTTTTTCAAGCGCCTCAGGTGTTGCTGAATCTATCTTGGAGATCACCACTATGAATGGCGTGTCCCTACTCGCCATCAGAAGCATGTGTTCACGAGTTATCTCGTCAAGCCTCGCCACACCCCTCTTGCTTTCCTCTGCCACTATGAGTTTGTATTCGTCGCCGGCAGGTATCAGGATAACACCGTACTGCGAGTCTGAGCCGAGAATAGACCTTATCATGCTCTTAAGGTACTCTGCATGGCCGGGGGCGTCCACCAGAGTTACTATTCTCTTAGCTTCGTCCAGTACTCTGGCGCGCTCCTCCTTACTGAGGGGATCCTCATACTCTATTACCTCCCCTCTGCCATCAAACCCAATGAAGGCGTAGTGGAGGTCTGCGGTCTGCCCCTTCCTAAGCTCCTGAGGGTGCTTGAGCAGGTATGCTCTCGCCCCTCCCCTCCCGTCATCAAGTTTCCCGCCTAGCAGGACTCCTATGAGCGTGCTTTTGCCCGCGTTAACTCTGCCAGCGAAGCTGAGCGATATGACTTCTCCAACATCCACCTCCTCCCTTTCCAGCACATATTTTACGACAAGTCCCCTCTCGGTCTTGTAGACCTTCCTTTCCCTTAACTTAACACCAGCCTCCCTGCACAGCTCCCGCACAGCCCTGTCGCTGCTCTTAACCTCTCCTTCCCTAAGACCGTAAACCTCCCACCTCTCCCCCCTTATGTCGTCGACGCCGACCACTAGGGTGCCTTCCCCCTCACTCGTCATAAGCCTTAGCCTAGCCAAGACCTTCTGCCTTTTATCAGCGTCCAAGTCCTCTCTCGTAAGCCTCCTCTTGAACTCGACGCTAGGCCCCTCGCCCATCGCCAAGAGGGAGTAAAGCTCTTCGAGTTCTCCACCCTGCAACATCATTCCCCCCAGAACTGCGCCCTCACCTTAACGTCCAGTACGGCGAGGCTCCTCCTGGGAGCTATGCTCCTCATCCGTCTACCGTAGACCACCTCGGCCTCAACCCCTAACTCTCTCAGTCTGCCTGTAACCTTGCGCTTCAGCTCCTCGATAGGGCTTCCACCTCTCTCTACAATCACGTCATAATAATGTATGGTTCCGCCGCTTTTAATTGTTCTCGCCGCGTGGTCAAGGTAGCTGTAGGATTTCAGGGGGAGCGGCATCAGAACTCTATCGATAGGAACCGGAGGAGTGAAGCTGGCAGCGTCCCCCAAGACTGGTATAACCCTCCCCTCAACCCTGTTGAGCCTCACGTTCTCCTCAAGATACCTTATAGCGTAAGGATTCAAGTCGACTGAGTAAACCCTGCAATCCGCCCTCTTCGCTATAGGTATGGAGAAACCACCGACGCCGGAGAACATGTTCAGTACCGTTTCCCCATCCCTGACCTGCGACGCAACCCTCTGGTGCTCGAAGGAGAGCTTCGTGGTGAAGTATACCTTCGAGAGGTCAACCTTGAAGAGGCACCCATACTCCCTGTGAGCCGTCTCCGTCCTCTGTTCTCCAGCGACGACGACTAGGGGGGAGACTCTCTCCTCGCCTGCCACCGCTCCAACCCTAACAGCCACCACTTTAACTCCGGGGGTCTCCTCCAGTATCGCTTCGCCTATTTTTGAGGCGTAGGGGAGAAGGCTTTCTCTAAGCCTCAGAATTAATATGTCCCCTACAACCTCAAACCTCTTCGGCGCATGTGGCAGCACGTTTGGTGGTAGAACTTTCTCGAGCACTTGTCGGAGCTCCACTCCCTCCCACCATGCGCTAGAACCAGGGTTTGTCGTACTTTTCGGGGAACTGGGTTTCGGGGAGCACGTCGTGTGGTAGTGCCTCGTGCATTCCAACTATGGTTCTCTTACTGAAACTGGCCTTCCTCCACAGCTCCTCTATGTTTCTCGCTCCAACGTAGCCGAAGCCAGCCTGTATAGCCGCCACCAAATCCTTCACGACAACCTTCACAGACCCCCTGTAGGGGACAACTCCCTCGACCCCCTCGGGGACTTCCTTAACTTTCCTAGCATACCTGTCGGCCGCGTACCTGTCCCTAATGGCTGAGGGGGACGCCATCCCCCTGTACCTCTTCATGGGGACCCCTCTAATGTAAACCTTCTCGCTTGGAGCCTCGTCTGTTCCGGCGAAGAGGTAGCCGCACATCACGGCGCTTGCTCCTGCTCCCAGCGCCTTCACGATATCTCCGCTGTTCCTTATCCCTCCATCGGCTATGACGCTGAGCTTCGCCCTGTTCTCATGGACTGCGTCGGCCACGAGGGCTGTAGCGGGCAGCGTAGGCACCCCGACCCCTGTGCCGTGCGTCGTTAAGCATATGCTTCCGCCGCCCAGCCCGACCCTCAAACCTGCAAGGTTCTCTATGTCGCTTGATATTACTTCCTCAGCCGCCTCCCGTGTAGCTATGTTTCCATATATTATCCATGCGTTAACTTCCTTCGATATCTTCTCCATGGATGATAGGGCGTTAACGTTTAAGCCGTGGGCTACGTCTACGACGAGGACGTCCGCGCCCGCCGCGTCGAGTGCGAGCGCCCTCTTCCTGTCGAATGGACTTATGGCGGCCCCGACTAGGAAGTAATATCAA
>JAHAWR010000048.1 GCA_018383835.1 Candidatus Jordarchaeia archaeon
GGAGAAAACACTCTCGAAAAGAAGCAAGAGAAGGGGGAGGAAAAGAGAACTTCCAGCTCGTCCAGCGCCACTTCTTCACCACATTATCTCCTGTAGAGAGCGAGGAGCGCAGCCACCACCAGAAACAGCATGTATATCAATGCGTACAGCGGGTTACTGAAAGAAGACGTAAACACTATAACCCCGGCGGTCTCCAGCAACGTGAAGAATATCGCGTAGTAAACTAAGTGCACCCTGTGCTGAAACTTTTCAGCAGGATACTCCTCACCGCAAGCGTAAGGATCAAGCTTAGCCGGTGTCTTCTCACCCATAGCGCCTATCATCCTCCCTGTGAGATACGTCGCACACGCCACCAGAAAACTCACTAACACAGCAATACCCAATGTCAGCAAACCAGACATAACGCCACCTCCACTCAAATGTGGGAATCCCAAGTAGTTACATTATGACGCAGTAACTAAGAATTCTATCTTCCTTTTTATCTTTTCGCTTCACATAGTAAAGCTCACATGAGACTATAGTAAACTCGGCAAAGACTAAAAAGCACAACTAGCCAACACCTCCTAAACGAAAAAGTAAAAAAGAGGATTAATCATATACTCCCATCGTCAACGCAGTTTAAATGGTAAACACGCCGGAAGTGATACGATGGGGCTTCTCAACAAACTCGTAAAATGGGCAAGAAGTAAATCACCATGGATTCTACATTTAAATACTGGTGGATGCAACGCCTGCGACATCGAGGTGCTTGCGGCGCTGATGCCCCGCTTTGACGTTGAACGCTTCGGGATCCTGCTTATGGGCAGTCCAAGACATGCCGATGTCCTCGTCTGCACGGGCCCGATCACTAAACAGATGAAGCCCAGATTCAGGAAGCTCTACGAGCAGGTTCCCGACCCAAAGTTCGTGATGGCGGTCGGCAACTGCGCATGCACCGGCGGAGTCTTCAAGGGATGCTACGGCATTGAGGGAGGCATAGATACAACGGTTCCAGTCGACGTCTATGTCCCGGGATGCCCACCTAAGCCCGAAGCAATAATAGACGGTGTAGCCAAGCTCCTAGCCAAACTACAAGGAACATAGGAGGAATGGTGGTGAGCAAAAAGAAGACTCAAATAAAAAAGGAGGAAAAGCTTCTCGAGGAACTAAAGTCAGCTCTCGGACCACAGCTCGAGGAAGCATACATTAAAAGGCCAAGGCGGATCCACATAAGAGTTAAGCCGGGAGCCCACAGAAAAGCCGTAGAGTACATGAGAGACAACTGGGAGCTTTGGCACGTCTCCACCATAACAGGCGTCGACCTCGGAGAAAACATAGAGGTAATATTCCACCTCTGGAGATTCAAGGAACCACAAACAGCTATCATGGTAAGAACAATGGTTCCAAAGTCCAACCCGAAGCTTGAAACCATAACTGACATCCTACCATCAAGCAACCTCTACGAGCGCGAAGTCCACGACCTCCTCGGCGTAGTATTCGAAGGACACCCCAACCTCGAACGCTTAGTCCTCCCAGAAGACTGGCCCGAAGGCGTCTACCCGCTCCGAAAGGAGTGGCAACCTGCACAACAAGAAGGAGAATGAAAACAAATATAACCTCGTTTATATTTTAAACTAACGGAGGTGTTAATAAATGTCACGAGTCACGATTCCGATAGGACCACAACATCCCGCCCTACACGAACCTGAGCACTTCCAGATTTTCGTTGAAGGCGAAATCGTCGTCGATGTGAAGCCAAGGATCGGCTATGTCCACCGCGGAATAGAAAAAGCACTCGAAAACAGAACGTACATCCAAGGGGCATTCCTAGTAGAAAGAGTATGTGGCATATGTTCAAACGCTCATCAGTGCACGTTTATGATGGCGGCTGAGGAGGCTGGTGGCATCGAGATTTCCGAAAAGGCGAGCTTCATTAGGACTATTGTTGCTGAGCTGGAGAGGATTCATAGCCACCTTTTGTGGCTTGGCGCTGCTGGGCTGGAGATCGGGTTTGAGACCCTTTTCATGTACGTGTGGAGGGACAGGGAGGTTGTCATGGATCTGCTTGAGGCTATTTCGGGAAACAGGGTTAACTATGCAATGAACATTCTTGGCGGCGTCAGGCGGGACATTTCTCCTGAGCTTGCGGACAAAATCAGGAAGGGTCTCGACTATCTTGAGGAGAGAACGAACTACTACAAGAAGCTGTGTCTCGAGGAGAGCACCATCAGGAAAAGGACTGATGGCATAGGAGTGCTTGACCCTATAACTGGTGTTAAGCTCGGGGCTACTGGTCCCACCATCCGTGCTTCTGGGATTAAGTTTGACGTGAGGAAGAACGACCCGCACTTGAAGTATGATGAAGCAGACTTCGAGTTGATCACATGGGACACTTGTGACACGTTTGGCAGGGTTGTGGTGCGTGTGCTGGAGACCATTGAAAGCATTAAGATTATCAGGTGGTGCCTTAACCATATGCCTAAGAAGGGCGACATCATGCCTGAGAAACTTATCAGGCGTGTGCCTGAAGGGGAGGCTTATGCCAGATTTGAGGCTCAGAGGGGTGAGCTAGTGTACTACTTGAAGAGTAACGGAACTGACAAGCCTTACAGAGTCAAGATTAGGACTCCGACCTTGGCGAACATACTATCGGTGGCGGAGCTTCTCAAGGGTTCCTACATTGCTGACGTACCTATTGCACTGGCATCCATCGACCCATGCTTCTCATGCGAGGACAGGATCACATTTGTGGACGTGGAGAAGGAGAAAGCTTGGACATGGACTAGGGAAGAGCTTCGCAAGTACAGCAGGGAGTTCAATGAGAGGGAGAAGCGATGGTAGCTTCTCTGCGAAAAACCCCTTGCAGTTTAATTTTTAATGGAAACCTATAAATTGTTGTTGAGGGCGAAAAAAGGACAGCTCTTATAGAAGCGGGGAGATGGAAATGAGCGTGGATGTTCTTCTATTTTACTTGCTTGCTCAGCAATCCACGGTTTTGGATGTTGGAAAGGAGCTGTTTAAGATTCTAGTGTTTCCGGGAGCCATCTTCATGTTTGCCTTAGCTCTCGTGGGCGAATGGTTTGACAGGAAGGTTCACGGGCGCCTCCAACATCGCGTCGGCCCATTCTACACCGGGTGGCATGGAATCCTACAGCCCTTGGCTGACTTCATAAAGCTTCTGGCGAAGGAGGACATCGTGGCGAGGGGGGCTGACGTCAAAAGCCTGACAGCGACACCTATAGCGGCGTTCACCATAGCCCTCACAATGGTCATGTTCCTGCCGGTTTACAAGGGGGCAGGAATAATCAGCTTCGAGGGAGACCTCGTCTTCCTGATATTCTTGGCAACGATGTACACGGTTACGGTAATCCTCACAGGGTGGTTCTCAACCAGCAGGTTCGGAGAGGTCGGAACAACAAGAGCTGGCCTGCAACTCATAGCCTTTGAAGTCCCACTAGCCCTATCAGCACTGACGCCCGCGTTCGTCGTTGCAAACTACATGGCGACCCCCCAGCAAGTTGCTCAAGTACTAACTCTCCTCGGAGTTGACCTTCCAGGGTTAACCCTCGAGCAGTACTTGTTGCTCTACCTGCTACTCTCAACTTTCGCTCCCGAGCTCTGGACGTTCTACGTAGCCCCAATACTGCAGCTCCAGCCGTTCTCAGCCTTACAGGTGCTAACCATAGGCAACATTACGGCGTTCCAAGCGATCACCCGGATGCCCCTCATATTAGTAGCACCAATATCGTTCGCCTCACTTCTCATATCGCTTATGGCTGAAATGGAAAAAGTTCCCTTTGACATCCCAGAGGCACACACCGAGATAGTTGCAGGGTGGCAGACCGAGATCTCAGGGAAGAAGCTGGCGCTCTTCAGGGCCGCGGGAGACCTCGAAATGATATTCGGAGCCGGCCTAGCCGCCACACTATTCCTAGGAGGACCATACGGTCCAGGGAGCATGATAGGGGTAACCCCCCTCGAAAGGATGCTCGGCGCCTTCCCACTCGGATACATAATAGGACTGGGCTGGTTCCTCGTAAAGCTCTTCGCAGTCCTCTTCATAATAACGCTACTGAGAACGGTGTTCGCAAGGTTCAGAATAGACCAAGTTACAGCTGGAGCATGGAAGTACCTCATACCACTGACAATACTCAACATTGCAGTGATAGAGGCAGCAGTCTACCTAGACCTCTTCGGGTGGAGGACTGCCTCCACACTCATAATGATTGCCCTAAGCATGCTGTAGGAGGTGTGAACGTGCCCCGACCAGCCGCGATAACCCCCGAACTCCTCAAACATCTGCTCAAAAAGCCGGCAACGGTATTCTATCCCTTCGAAAAGCTCCCTGTCCCGGAGAGATACAGGGGACGGCACATATACCACGTTAACAGGTGCAACGGGTGCAGCCTATGCGCTAGAGACTGCCCCACAGGAGCAATAACAATGGTTCCAGACATCAGACCCGAAGGGCAAAGGACGAAGACGGGAAAAAGACCCAGAATATTCCTAGCGGCATGCATGTTCTGCGGGCAATGTGTCCTCTCATGTCCTAATAATGCCATTGAGATGACGGGCGACTACGAGCTGGCAGCCTACTCCAAGGACGAAATGAACTGGAAAGAAGTAGAAGATTGAGAACCCCTGCTCTTCCCTTTTCTTTTGCTTCCCTCATTTTTAGCTCTCTCTTTTCCCAGCATTTATTAGGTTGCAGTACTTCTTTTAGTAGCTTTTCTTTTGCTTCTTCCTAGCAGCTCTGAGTCCTGCGGCACCATTAATGTTTCTTCAGGCTCCACGTTGCCTCGTACTACTGTTTTTCGTACCTGTCTAGTGGTCTTCTATGTTTTGTTGCTTGGTGAGCTTCTCACATCGTCCAACCATCTAAGTTTTAGCGCAATCTAAGATTTCTTTGTCCACATCAAACTTTCTGCGAGAATGGTGAGAAGCCCGTAAACAGGTGCTCCAAGCGGTGGCGTTCAGCCCATGGAAAACCGCCTCGCCTTTTCCGAAGCCTGCTGAGCAGCAAAGCAAGCTCACTCGAAAACCCCCTAACAGTTTTTCAGCAACGCTCAAGCCTCTATCCGCCTGCCTCTCCTGATCTCCACTCCTTTCAGGCCTCTAGAACACTCTATCCACACCTTTAGCGTCACCCGGCATCAAACTAAGCCTCCGCCACTCATCTCCTCGCATGGGGCTCAGTTTTAGCATTTTTCTATCTAAAACTCAATAAGTTTGTCTACTGGTCTGGAAGGTATCTTTTTAAAAGAGGGAAGAAAACCTTTTGTTTTATGTTTCCAGAAAAGAGGGGAGTTGCTCGTGGTGCTCGAGAGGGATGTCGACTATATTTGGATGAAGTGTATTCTCCTTTGCAGCTCTTTCTGGCTGTTTGCGCCGAGGTGTGGGCATTCGCTCGGCTTAGATTCTCCCAGTGCTAGCTTCACGGCGAAGCCGTAACATGTGGATACGCCACACTCTCCACAGTCCTTTTTCGGCAAGATCTTGTTAATTTCGATGGGGCTGACCTTAGGCTTGCTGCTTATAAGTTCGGGGGATGGTGTCCCGTGCCGACTAACGTAAACTGCTGCCCTGTTCAGCATGTCTTTGACGTAGTTTAGAATACGCACCGCTTCGCCCCTATCTTTCAGGTTTGTGGCTGTTATTTTTCCTTCGCCAAAAATGGTAATTAGGTGCTCCTCAAACATGAAGCTCACAGAGTCCGACTCCCTGCTATAAGTTGCTTGGGGTAAGTAAAGGTAGATGACCGGGAGGAGGTCGCTCAATTTCTCTCCAGTGTTGCCCACGACTCGTATCCTATCTTCGGCGGCGAGGCAAGGGAGAACCTCCGTTATTCTGACCTCCTTCACTTTTGGAGGGATCAGCAAGTTGATAAATGACCCCTTACCCGTCTTTTCATGTGTCATAAAAATTCCTCCAAAGCCAGAATTTGTGTTAGTGGTTGCCGAGTTACAGTGAGCCCATTAACTTAAAAATATTGTTGTATGTAAATAACTGGAAAAGCGAATATATCTTTCCTGTAACTAAGCCAAAGTTCAGGTAAACAAAACGGGAGAAAGAAGTTGTACTATGGCTCTTTCGATTAGGGTTCCAGACTAAGTATGGATAGGTATTGATCCATGCTTAGTCTTTGGGGTTCATGAGCCTTAAAGCTCCTCACGGGTTCATTGGAGCCTGCATCAGCCTCTCCCCCCGTCAGGGTGAACCCACCCCACCTCTTCACAAGCCCAACGAATAGCTTCGGAGACGGGGAAAGACCCTCCACCTGAAGATATAAGTTTACGCATGCGTTAAGCTGCCTATCTATTTTTAATCCGCATTTCTTGCACTCGTAGAGTGCTCCTTTCGGGGCATTAACCATCCCACACCTGGAGCACCTCCTAGTAGAGTTATAAGGATTTAGAAGCCGGACTCTAGACTTGTAGCTCATCAAACCAATTATAGTTCTCCAATCACTTTTTGCGATGTTCCTGTTGTGATTTCTCGACTTTCTGAACATTTTTTCCTTGTTGAGGTCTTCGAAGCCGTGAACGTAGCCCCTAAACGCCTCAGCGATCATCGTCGTCATCTTGTGAATAAAGTCCCTTACCCTATTCCTCTCCCTCCTCGAGTATTTCTCCAAAACTCTCCTCAAGGACTGCTTCCTCGATGCTTTACTTTGTAGTCTTTGCCTTTTCAGCTCATAAACTCTGTGTATGTGGAAGAGCTTCCTAAGATCGACTCTTACCCATCCTATTTCTGGGTTGAAGCCGTCGAGGCTCCTCTCGTTGCAGTCCCATACAATCACTCCTTTTGAGTTCTGAGTTTTTTGCTTGAACCTAAAAGTAATGGTTAGGAACTTTTCGTTAAGAATTAGCTCTCCCATCTCTCCTTTAGTTCTACTCCAGAACCAAGCCTTTGAAATATCGAAAACCAAGTGCTCTTCGAATGGCCTAATACTTATCTTGATCCTACCGTCTCTGTAGGAATACAGCGTCTCCTTCACTCTAACAAACTTCTTCTTAACAACTGGCTTCGCTCTCGCTCTTCTCCCCTTCAAGTAGTTCCTCCTCCAAGACTTCAGAATAGAATATGCTTGCTTGATTGCGGAGTCAACGTAGTGAGCGCAAAAGTTCCAGTCTCCAAGCAAATAGTTTCTTAGGTTGCGTTTGAATTCGTTGCTCTTCGGAATTATCGGAATTAACCTTCTCCTATTCTTGATGACCCTCTCATTCCAAGTTATGTTTTTCCAGATCTTGTCGATCGCTCTTTGCAACAGCCACCTGTAAGCCTCTAAGAATCCTTTAACGTCGTAGTTGTGCTTTACTTTGTAGGATCTAACTTGGTATGAGCTTTCTGACACCGCTAACGACCTCCTTATTATGGCTCCTTATTCCGAGAGTTTTCCAGCGAAGGAGACAATAGTTGTCAGATCGTCAACGAGCTCCCCCCGATAGTTCTGACGCATCTTATTTTTTTGTCTATTATTGTTGGATTGTCTATGTGGTGGCTGCAAGGAGCTTCTTGGCTTCTTTGAGTGCGTAGAGTCTTTCACTCATCAGTAATTTATCTATACTTACAACTATTTAAACCTTCCTACTCGGAACTGCTAACTACGGCGTTAAAACGGTTAGTTCGAGCTCTGCCCCCTTAGGAAACTCCACGACGTTCAGGATCGTCGTATATCCTTCAAGCTTTCTTCCAGACTTTAATGCGTCTATGAGCGTGTTTGTGTCGTAAAGCTTTCTAGGCTCCTCCATCCCGCTTTCCTCGCCTCTTCATAGTACCATTCATACTTTTCGGTGGGAGCCTCCTTAATCCGCTCCTTCAGCTTTCCTCCAGCTATCCTGAGAAGCTCTTTGCTCGAAACTTCCAATTCGCCTTTCTCGATCTTCTCTAGGTACTCTGCTATGGCTTCCTCGCGACCTCACTCCACCGGATCTCCTTGTGTTTCTTCATTCTATCGTATAACTCCCTGTGGTAGTGAAAGTGTTAATGTTGGGCATGGCACCACCACTCAAACACACTTCATAATTTCACGTATTTATTGTGTTTTTAAGAAACGTCTCCTTTAACCACGTCTCTTGCGGTATAAATAAATGAAACTTTACCAGATTTATCGTTATTAACCGATATTTTTTTATATTGATACATCTTTCGTGACTGTAGATGCTGTACTTTGTGATATGTGACAACGTGCTTCAGTTTTTTGAGTGGTGGAAGCTCATGCATGTAGTTATAGTTGGACCAAATCCTCCGTGCATTAGGTGCCGTAGGATCCTCAAGTTGCTTAGGGAAATAAGAAGCGAGGAAGGCTTGGATATGGAGATAACACATGTTTTCGCCGGCTCTGACGAGTCTGAGAAGTATGGGCGCATAGTGGACTCACACGTTTTCCTTGACAGCTTGGGCATTGATACCAGTGAGCTTGACAAGCTTTTCGAGAAACGTGACTTTAAAGGTATAGATAAGTGGCTGGCTCCATATGTTGAGGAAGCAAGAAAGAGAGGAATAATGTTGACCCCCGTAGTCGTAGTGAACGGAAAAGTAAAAACCGTCTGCGTTGTTCCAGAGAAAGAAGAGCTAAGAAAGATAGTTAAGGAGGAAGCTGCTTATGGGTAAAAAAGTGGTTGTTCTTCCATGTAGTGGCGTAGGGAAAGCTTACGGAAGTATAGCGCGCGAGGCAGCATTCATGGTCATCGAGGATCTAAAACCAGACGTAACACTAACGGTGTGTCTTCCGAGGCTAATTGTTGACGATGACGATGCTAGACAGTTTGTTAGAGATAATGCTTTCATCGTGATTAATGGCTGCCCCTCAAGGTGTGCCAGCTTCGCCGTTGAGAGTGCTGGCGGTAAGCCCGCCGCGGCCTTCGAAGTCACAAAGCTTCTCCGAGAATATAGAGACTTAAAGCCTGACAGGGCGTCTGTAATAGAGCTTGACGAGAAAGGGTGGAAGCTTGCTAAGGTGATAGCTGAGAAGGTTAGCAGCGAGGTCGACAAGATACTAGGCTCTGAGGGAGGGTGTAGCTAATGATCCCAATGGTCGGCATTGTCGCTTGCAGCGGCGAAGAAATACCTGAAGGAACTGTTACACGCATCGCCACGCGGATCGTGATAGAGGAGCTTAAACCGACCCAGACTATGGTTATATGCCTTCCTCTCTACATTTCGGGCAAGGAGGATGAACGCTCCTTCGTCAGGAGGCAGCCGACGATAATAGTCGACGGGTGCGACAAGGGATGCGCTGAAAAGACCATTAGGATTAACAACGGGAAAGTGGCGGCAGTAGTAAGGGTCTCCGACGTAATGAATGAGTGTGGTCTTAAGCTGAACTCTAAGAGGAGACTCGACAAGGAAGGCGAAAAACTTGCCAGAAAAGTTGCTGAAAAAATAGCCGAGGAAGTGGACAAGATAATAGGCGAGATGATGAAGCAAGCGGCGGCGAAACTCGGCACCTGAATACTTTGGAGGTTACAAAAATGGTCGACGTCATAGAGCTTGTCGCCGGAAAATTCACTATAAAAATTCCTAAGGGGCTCTTCTACTCTCAGCATGACACTTGGGTGAGAAAAACGTCGCCAGCTATTATCGGAGTCACAGACTACTTTCAGCTACTGCTAGGCGACGTCCTATACGTAAACCTCCCAGAAGAAGGAAGCGAGATCAACACCGTCGAGGAAATAGGCGAACTCGAATCGGTGAAAGCAGTTCTGGGGCTCTACTCCCCAGTGAGTGGACGCGTCGTTGAGGTGAACTCTAGAATCAAAGAGGAACCCGAACTCATAAACCAGGATCCTTACGGTGATGGGTGGCTGCTGAAGGTCGCGCCAAGAAACCTTGAGGTGGATATTGCCAACCTCATGGACGCCGAAGGATACACTAAACTGGTTGAATTCAAAATAAGAGAAGAGCAGAAAAGAATCGAAAAGCAGAAAATCAATTAACTACAAAACAAACTAAACTTCCACTTTACCTATCTCATTTTTAATTGCCCGTTCTATAGCTTTTTCCAGCTTATCCGGTTTAAAATACTCCGAAAACACTTCTGTGCCGTTCACAACAACACCCTTACTGCCGATCTTGTAGCTTTTAGCTTCGTCTGAGAACGATGACTTAATCTCAAACTCAACTTGATCACGATACTTCACAAGCACGTTAAACACTTTGTCCATGAAGTGAGCGAACTGGCATGCACATACACCAACAGGAATGAATATATCCACTTTAACCCTTGACATGAAGACCCTCCTTCAAACAATAAGTTAAACCTACTTTCACTTATGGAGTAATGTCAACCTACTTTTAAATTTATCGTTATATTCAAATTAACAACTTCTTTTATATTTTCGAAAAGCATTAAACACACGCTACTGTTAGATTTACAAACAACCTTCCTTTATCAGAAGCTTATATGGCTCCCCGCTCCTTTTCCTTCATTCTACCGGCTTCTCTAGAATAGCCGTTGTTAGCAGTTTCTAAGTAGAAACTTTAAATAGTTATAAGTATAGATAAGTTATTAATGAGTGAGGAACTCTACACACTCAAAGAAGCTTCTTGGAGCCACTACACGATGGTTT
>JAHAWR010000049.1:0-544 GCA_018383835.1 Candidatus Jordarchaeia archaeon
CAAGAGCTGTGGATTAAAGATTGATAGGCAGCTTAACGCATGCATGAACCTATATCTTCAGGTGGAGGGTCTTTCTCCATCTCCGAAGCTCTTCGTTGGGCTTGTGAGGGGGTGGGGTGGGTTCACCCTGACGGGGGGTGAGGCTGATGCAGGCTCCAATGAACCCGTGAGGAGCTTTGAGGCTTGTGAACCCCAAGGACTAAGTATGGATCAATACCTATCCATACTTAGTCTGGAACCCTACTTGGAACGGCCTTTAGGATGACATATGGTCCTCTAAGACGCTTATACTATTTATTAGCAGCTTCTAGAGCAAGTACTTTAGTATTTCTTTTAGGTTAGGGGAGTTAACTGAGAACATTACGTGTTTCTTGGTTTCAGGTGTTGGGTTAATTCCTATGGCTAGTCCGGCTAGCTTGAACATGGGAACATCTAAAACGTCGTTTCCGACAGCCACGCACTCTGCAGGCGTCACTCCCTCTCTTTCGGCTATCATGGCCAAGGTTTCAGCTTTCCTTTTGGGCGTCATAGGGCTGCCAGCTAT
>JAHAWR010000049.1:564-2736 GCA_018383835.1 Candidatus Jordarchaeia archaeon
TCCTGGACTCCATGGGGTTGCTGTAAACATAGTGGATGCCCAGACGCCTTTTAACAGGGAGAAAGCCAATGTTGCTGCCGCCGCAGCTAACCAGCGCTATCCTGTAGCCGAGGCTTCTCAGGGTGGCGAAGACTTCATCAACCCCGGGCCTAAGCTCCAGCTGAGCCATAGCTCTCTTGACAGCCTCGATGGGAACACCGCGCCACAGCTTGGCGCCTCGCCTTAACCCCTCCTCGAACCCAATTTCCCCCCTTACCATCGCGCTGTAGATTTTGCGTGCAGCCTCACCGAACCCCAGCTCGTCGGCGAAGCGTACGCTGTGCTCGCCATCGTAGAGAACTCCGTCAAAGTCAAAAACAACAATTTTTACGTCCGCTTTTCTGGGAGACGCATCATTCATGGTGGCGCACCTCTAATGAGCAGCACATAGTTACGCTCTAGAATTTAAAAACCGTTTTCATGAAGTAACTTTGTGAAGTAACCAGGGATCCCGCACCTGCTTCCACGTTGACGGCTTTTAACGAAAAACTTTATACTTCAGACGGTCTCTTGATCCATCAGAAAGATTGAAGGGAGGATGTCTATTTGGCTGGATTGCTGAGGGGTAAAGTGGCTATAGTTACAGGAGCTGGGAGAGGGATAGGGAGAGGAGAGGCGTTAATGCTGGCTCAGGAAGGAGCTAAGGTTGTCGTTAACGACTTAGGCGGAAGCTTTGACGGCACGGGGAAACACCACGGGCCAGCGGATGACGTAGTAAAGGAGATCAAGGAAATGGGGGGCGAGGCGGTACCCAACTACGATGACGTGTCAAATTTTCAGGCGGCGAAGAGGATAATTAACACAGCGATAGAGTCTTTCGGTAAGCTGGACATACTGGTCAACAACGCTGGGATCTTGAGGGACAGGATGATATTCAACATGACGGAGGAGGAGTGGGATGCAGTGATAAACGTCCACCTTAAGGGCACCTTTAACTGCACTAGGCACGCGTGCGCCTACTGGAGAGAGGAGGCTAAGGCGGGCAAGCCGGTAGCCGGAAGGATAATAAACACCGCTTCGGATGCAGGGCTCCTCTACAACCCTGGGCAGAGCAATTACGGGGCGGCGAAGGCGGGAATAACGGCCTTCACTCTGATAGTAGCCAAGGAAATGGCGAGGTATGGTGTGACAGCGAACGTCATAGTCCCTATGGCTCGGACGAGGCTGACGACCGACGCTACACCGTCCCTTAAACCATTAATGAGCACGCCTGAGGAGATGACGAAAAAGTACGGCTACGACGTCTTAGACCCACACAGCATAGCACCCCTCGTAGCCTACTTAGCGTCGGACGAGGCGAAGGACATAACGGGACAGGTTATCAGAGTTGTTGGAGGTAACATATGGGTGCTTCAAAGCTGGACATCAATAGGCCCCATATTAAAGAAGGGATTCCTAACGCCTGAGGAAATAGGGCCGAAGCTACGAGAACTTTTAGCAAAGCTTCCACCAAGAGAGGAAATGATGCATATATTTATGAAACTACAGTAAAATTTTACATTTATTTTCTCCTTTTCGAGTTATGGACGAAATTTGCCGGAGACGGCGAGAAGACGAGGATAGTTACGTTCCTAGAATTGCCGTGTTTAGTTTGCTTGTGGTGGTGGTTTTGGAGGAAGTTATAGATGGAGTTTACAGGCTGACTTTACCCCTGCCGTTCAGGGGAACCGACTACCTTAACGTTTACATTCTGAAAGAGGAGAAGCCAGCAGTTGTAGATACGGGGATCGGGGATCAGGTCTCCGTTGAGAGAGTGCTTAGGGGCGTTGAAGAGGCTGGTGTTAAAGTGAGCGACCTTGATCGCATAATTACCACTCATGAGCACATAGAGCATTTCGGAGGAAACAGTGAGGTGAAGGATAGGACTGGAGCGGAGGTTTTCGCGCATGTTTTAGCGGCGGACGCCATAGAAGGGTTTCATGACGCTGTGCTGGAACTTGGAAAGCTTATAGACGGGATTGAAGTGCCAGTGTGGGAGAGGGAGCGGTTAAAGTTGATTATGCGTTTTAACCTTATGGTTAAGGTGGCAAAGGTGGATTGGAGGGTGAAGGACGGAGACAAGATAGACTTAGGGTCGCGGGAGCTGAGGGTGATACATACGCCGGGGCACTCTCCTGGCCACATATGCCTTTA
>JAHAWR010000049.1:2755-6416 GCA_018383835.1 Candidatus Jordarchaeia archaeon
CTCTTCACCGGAGACCACGTGCTAGGGGAGGGAACACCCTTTGTTGGGTCAGGGTTCGGGGGCATCTTCTACGGGGTTACAAAGGAGGAGGGTAAGTCGTGGTGGTTTGAGGGGGACATGGACTTATACATGAAGTCGTTGGAGAAACTTTTAAGTTTAGAAATAAAACTGATTTTGCCCGCTCATGGTCCAGTGCCCACTGATCCCTACGGGAGGATAGTTGAAACCTTAGAGAGAAAGAGGTTCAGGGAGAAGAGGCTGGTTGAGATACTGCGGGAGGGCAGAAAGAGCCTCGAGACAATAATAAATGAGCTTTACGGGCAAGTTAATGATGTATACATGGTTAGGGGGGCGACTCTAGGATACCTGAGCAAACTCGTGAAGGAGGAGAAGGCAAAGTTCACCATGGAAAAAGGAAAACTTTACTTTGAACTCGTTCAGTAGGACAGCCTCTTTCACTTTCCTCCCCGTTTTGAAGGCTTCTAAGGGTTAGCTCCTTTGGCGGTCGTGATGGGACGGCTAGTTGAGCCGTTTGCGCCATACGGCTTTTCGTATAGTAGTTTATATCGTTCGTGAGGGCGAGTGCCGCTCTTTCAACGCTAGGGAATACTGGCAGCTTTGCTTGGACGAAGAGAGCGCGCACATACCTCTGGTCCTCCTCGTATGCCACTTGTGGTATAGCGACGAGCACTGGCTTAACTTTCCCCACTTCCCGGCATTCTTCTACAAGCATATTAAAGGGCTGCAGAGAGCGTGGGGTCGTCTATGAAGTCTGCGTAGAAGGACGGATACTGGACTGCCAGCTCGAAGATTATCGAGTCCACTTTACTCTCCTCTTTTAGGGTTTCGAAGAGTGTTTTCACAGCGACGGGGCTCATGAACAAGCCAGTTAGGTCTATGGGGTTCGCCACGCTTGTCCCAACTTCTTGGACAGCCTTTGAAAGCTTCTCCCTTGAAGGCTCACTCAGCTGTGGCACTTCTAACTTCCGAGCAGTAGTCAGAGTTGACCACGCCGGATCCTCCGCTAATGGAGACTAAGCCAACCCGCCTACCCTCATAATTGGGCAGAAAGTAAAGGCGAGGACTGTGTCCACGAGCTCGTAGAAGCTTTTGACCGGGACGGCGTTGCACTGCCTTATTAGTGAGTCCCATATTTTGGGTGACCCAGCTAAGGATCCTGTGTGTGAGACCGCAGCCCTGCTACCCAGACCCAGTTCTCCTACCCTTCCATTACGACGGGCTTCCTGGCTGCAGCCCTCTTCAGCAAGTTAAAGAAGCGGTGCCCATCACGTATACCCTCAACGTAGACGGCTACCACCTTAGTTTTAGGGTCGTCAGCCAAGTAGTCGAGGACTTCGGCTGCGTCGACGTCGCACCTGTTGCCGAAGCCGATCACTGTGCTGAACCTTAACCCTGTCACTTTGCCGATCAGAGCGAAGTTTATCGCGTGTCCCCCACCCTGGGACACGAAGCCGACGGGTCCAGAGTCGCGGGGGAGCTGCCTAAACGCCAAACCGTGCTCGGAATGATATATGCCCAAGCGGTTTGGGCCGATTATCCTCACTCCGCCGTCTCCAGCTATTCTTACAATTTCCTCCTCAGCCGGATGCCTTTCTCTGTCCCGGACTCACTGAAGCCTAACGCGAAGACTACGGCTCCCTTCACCTCCTTCTTCATGTATTCCTCCATTGTTTTGGGGTCACAGGAGCAGGCACTTCAGATATCACCAAGTCAACCTTGCCTGGAACATCCAAAAGGCTCGGGTAAAACTTGTGCCCGAAGGCTGCCTTAACGTTCGGGTTAACCGGGTAGACTGCGCCCCCTGAAGCCAGCCGACACAAGTAAGCGGAGAAAGTAGAACATGTTCCTGCTTGTGAGCCGACCACGGCGACTGATTTGGGGTTAAGCAGATCCTTAAACTCATATTTCTTCATAGTGGAACCAGACGGAGAGGTAAGGACTACAACATTGATGCATAGTTTTTAAATTAAATTTTTCGCATGGAAAACCGAAAGATTGGAATAAAAACAAAGAGTGTTATCTTCATGTGAAGTGGTGAATGCATTGCCAATCGCCCACCAGCAATTTAGCTTTAGATTAAATGAAGGTCTTTCCTCGGGAGGCATATTATGCTTAAAGGGCGCATGAAAGAGTTGCACAGTTCACGAAAATTCTGACAAGCAAAAAAGGGGAGAGAGTTAATGAGGTGTAACTGCAACCGCTACAGTTTATTTTGCCCCCCTTCTAGGTATTCCTGCTCTTCTTGATTTTTTCCGTCGCATATCGTAACAATAACAATACTGCGACTCCTGTTAGGATGGATACTGGCCCCGTAATGATTCCCTCTGCGAAATTAGAGAGGAAGTTTATTGAGTGTGCAGATAACCAGAGTGCCATTAGTATCGGTCCTATTGTGAGGGAGAGTAGAGTGGTTGCGTGTGCTGTGAAACTTGTGGTTGAAACACCGTCTTCGGGTTTTTCCACAAGCTTGAGGGCGACTGGTATTGTCAAGTACGGGATGTAGACGCCCGCGATCTCTATTGTTACGTCGAAGAGGTATGTGATGCATGCCTTGAATGGGTCTGCTGGGAGTAGTGTTAGGATGGGAATCGCTGTGTGGTAGAGAGATATTACGACTGGTAGTCCATATCCGACCCAGAGTGCTCTTACGAGCGCTTGTGTCGGGTCGAGGATTGTGAGGGTCATGGATGCGGGGTCGAATCCTGTAAGGGGTATTGGCGTGCCGACCCATCTTCTGAAGCCGATCTGCTGTGGGATGAGGGTGAAGCATACTGCGTAGTATACTATGTAGAGGAAGTAGTGTGTCGTGAAGACCCAGAATCCTCTGCCGTTTATGCGTGCGAGTATGGCTAAGCCTATTAGGGTCATTACGAGTAGACCGCCTACTGAGACAGGATTGAAGATCCACCTTATGCTGTAGGTTGAGTTCCAGACGGGGACTCCTAGTAGCCCTATGGATGAATGTATTATACCGGCTGCAACCCCTATGCTCTCAACGCCTCTCTCAATGCCGAGGAAGGCCAGCGTGAAGAGGAGTATTAGGAGCACCGCAGTATAGTTCCTGAGTTTCAGTGTTCTAGCGAAGAGGTATCCTAGGAAGGATGGCAGGGCTCCGTCAGTTATTCCCCTTATCACTGCTGGAACCCATGTTGGAAGCCACACTCCGCCCATCAACATTAACGGGTTAACCGTCCTTATTCCCGACAACGCAATATAGACTTCAACGGTTGTCCAAGCGACGGCGGCCATCAGGAAAACCCACGCCGCCCCTTTCTCGCCCCTCCTAAGCAGGTATGCGAGAAGCGCAAACGTCACGGCGACAACCACTAACGCGCCGGTGTAGAAGTAGCCATTGCTCGTCCTCACAATGCACATCTGATTGGCCAAGATGTAACTAGCCAGAAAGTAGATCACAGCCGCCAACCAACCATCCTCCAAAAATTTCTATGTTCCCCCTACCTTACTTAAGCATTTATTCATATTCGTCTAGTTGAGACTTAAAAAATGGAGACGTGAAGAAAGATTTTTTATGTTGAGAGAGACAAAATTAGTGTTTCGAAGCCGATTCATAGTGGGTTGGGAAATATGTTTGATGTTTTAGCCAGCCTGATCTACATTGTGAGGATGGTTGGTTGGCGGC
>JAHAWR010000049.1:6431-10479 GCA_018383835.1 Candidatus Jordarchaeia archaeon
TCGTAGTCGTAGCGCTAACAGTTCTTCTTCTGGCTCACGTGGTTAGGAAAAAAGGCGACAGAGGGGCGTTATGGGTTTTCTTGTTGTCTCTAGTGTCTTGGTCGCTCAGCGAGGTTTACTGGGTTGTTTCGGGGGGGCGGCTAGTGACCCCTGTCCAGCTTATGGGCGGAGTTGTCGTCTCCGAGCTTGTCCCGGCCCTGCTTAGAGGGGGAACGGATGGAGCGTTGCCCGTGCTTTTAGCCTACCTGTTCGCTGTGAACCTTTATCATGGGAGGCTTAGGGGGGTTGCAGGTGTTCTGGGCTTCATGGTGCTCTACCTTTTCGTGGAGGGGTTCTTTGAGGCTGTGGGGGCGCGGATGGGTGTTCTTCACCCCGCCATGCTCCTGCTGGGTGTCCCCGTGTGGAACGCGACTTACAGCGTCAGGTGGGTGTTTAACCCCCTGTCGGTGGGGGGACTCTTGCTCATGACTGTGCTGGGCTTAGCCGTGACTGCTTGGAAGAGAAGCTACTCATTGTGGAAGCTGACCTCGCATTACTTCCTCTACCTCGTAATATACACGTCGTACGCCTCCCTCATGGGGCAAATTGTAGGGTTCAAGCGGTGGATTGGTGTCCCCCTGCTATCTGTCGGATTTGACCCAGCCAGCATGGCGCTTACCGTTCTAGACCCTGTCCAAGTGTTGCTGAGGCTTGCGTGGGTTGGCTATGGGTTGCCAATCGTGCTCTCCGTGTACCCGTTAACTGCCCCCGTTTTCCTGATGGTTCCCGCTAACTTATTTGATGCTGTCTTGGGCTATTTCTTCGATGTTACGATAGAGGTTGCCGGAGTATACCTTCCATTCCTTGCCATCCCAGTGGCCTTGAAACTCGTCGAGTCTCCAAAAGAGGAAGTCACAAAGATGAAGGCGCTACTGCACACTATCCTCCTTTTGGCTTTAACCGCTACTCCACTCGCCATAGGGGTTTGGCTGTCGTCGAGGGCGCCGCAGTTTCTGTCGTCCTTTGTTCAGGGAGCTATTGGTTTCCCAGCGTTTCTACTAGCAGGACTAGTTGTTCTCGTCGCCGTAAAGCTGTTGGTGAAGCCGCTGAAGCCTTTCTTGGAGAAGCATAGATAAAGGAAAGGTATTTGAGGGACGTTTAGGATCCTCTCTTAGGAAAGAGAATTCGGGATGCCTATGAGGTTCAAGTTGACTGAAAATGCCCGGAGCTATGTTACTGCGGTGGCGGAGAGAATAGCTAGGGAAGGCGGGAACCCTGTCCTAGCTGTCTGGGCTGAGCGAGTATACTCCTGAAGAAGTAGCAGAATCGAGGTGCGTGCAGGAGTATATCACGAGGAAGAAGTTTTGCAAACGGGTGGCTTCAAGGAGGAAAACCAGATAAACGGGCTGAAGATCTATGTACACGAGGAAGCGTACAGCCATCTTCCGGACGAAGTTCACGTGGACTACTCAGGATACTGGAATAAGGGGCTGCGTGTCACTAATTATACTCCTGTAAGACAGGGGAACCTGCTAAAGGGGGAGTTGAAGTGACCCGCTCCCACGAAGAATTAGGGGAGCGGTGATCTGGCGGTGAGGCGCCGCCACACTCCTCCCTCTCATTTGGAAGGAACCCATGGAGGCCTTCATCATACCTGATATGTATCATATTTCTAATATGTTTGGCTCTGCAAGCTGACTACTGCCCGTCGGGGGATAAACGTTTTTAGCTACTTTTCGCCTTCAGTTTTTCTGGTGGTCTCCTTGCTGGATGAAGAGAGGGAGGAGTTGATTAAGCGGGCTGCTAGGGACATTGTTGAGGCGAATAGAGTTGTTGCTTTGACTGGGGCGGGGATTTCGACGGAGAGCGGAATACCAGACTTCAGAGGGCCTGATGGGCTATGGAAAAGGTATGACCCTGAGGAGTTCACCTTTTCTCGCTTTATAAGTGACCCGGCGAGGTTCTGGAGCGTCCAAATAAGCATAGCCATGGATGGATTCTCCCTCTTCACCGCTGAGCCTAACCCGGCTCATTACGCGCTGGCGAGGCTAGAGGAGCTGGGCAAGCTTAACTGCGTAATAACGCAGAACGTTGATGGACTCCACCAGAAGGCTGGCAGCAGGAACGTGGTGGAGTATCACGGTAACGTTAGAGAGGCCGTTTGCCTAAGTTGCAGAAACATAATTCCAATAGAGAAGGCTGCCGAGAAGGCCGTGGAGGGTGAGCTACCTCCACGGTGTGATTCGTGTGGGGGGATCCTTAAACCTAACGCCGTCCTGTTCGGCGAGCCCATACCCAGAGACGCACTCCTCAAAGCGGAGGAGGAAGCCTTGCTCTGCGACCTCATGCTGGTCATAGGCACCTCAGCCGTGGTCTACCCTGCAGCCGACCTGCCACGGATAGCTAAAGAGAAAAGAGGGTACAGGTGGAGTGTTATGGGTTACCGCCCCCAAGTGCTAAGCGGCTACGGGACAAAAGTCATAGAGGTAAACGGGGAGCCGACCCCCCTCACAGGGATAATATCAGACTACATCATAGAGGGAAGGATAGGGGAGATAGTTCCACGGATAGTTGACGAGGTCGAAAAACTGCTGAAGAAAAGGTAACAAAAAATTAGGGGTGCGTTAACGGTTTGATTGCTGTTGTCTGCCAGTAGGCCGCCAGAGCCCATTGCCAGCGCATGTCAAAGAGTCCTAGGAAATCTTTTAAGTTTTGAATGTTAGGTTTACTGGGATGAAGAGGTTGAGAGTCATGGGAGCTCCGCGATGACCGGAGTTAACCTCCGACCTTCCTCCGCTTCTGCCTCGGCTACCTGTTCGGTACCACGCGTGTGAAGAAGGTGCCGCTTCCCATATTCTTGTATGAGTGGGGGAGGTTTGGAGGAATGTAGATTGCCGTGTCCTTTGACGCTGTAAAGGTCTCATCACCTTTTTTGACCCCGCTTCCCCCTGCAGAATGTATATTTCGTGCTCCCATTCGTGGCTGTGCTCCTTGATTTCGCTTCCCTTCTCCACGATGAACCTGCGCATCGAGAAGTTCGGGGCTCAGCTTCTTTGTCTATCAGCCACTGGATCTTCGCCTTCACTCCCATTGTCTCCGAGGTCTTCGGCTTTGACGTTATCCACCTTGAGGACCGACAAGTCGGCGGCCTCCTCCAGGAGGTTAACGGTGGATTTTCTTTAAATACATTTTTAGCTCATTATTTTTTTGGAGTGTATATGAGTTGGAGGGCGGGCGCCGTTTGCCTGTTTCAAAGGTTAGGAAGCGCGATGGCCGGATAGTGGATTTTGACGCTTCCAAGATTGCTGAGGCCATCAGGAAAGCCTTTGTGGCTGTTGGGAGAGAGGATGGCGACATGGCTTGGAGGCTGGCCAAGCAGGTTGTTGAGAAGCTTGAGAGGAAGTTTGCCGACAGTATTCCCGGAGTTGAGGACATTCAGGACTTAGTTGAGGACGTGCTCATAAGGAACGGGTTCTCCGATGTGGCGAAGGCGTACATACTTTACAGGAATCAGCGGACGGAGCTTAGGGAGGCGAAGAAGTTTCTGGGTGTTTGGGATGATTTGAAGCTTTCCCTTAACGCGGTGAGGGTGCTTGAAAAGAGGTATCTCTTGAAGGATGAAAAGGGACGCGTTGTGGAGACACCATCCGAGATGTTCCAGAGGGTGGCGAAGAGCATAGCGCTGGCAGACAAGAAGTATGGGGGGGACGTGGAGGAGACCGCTAGGCGCTTCTACAAGGCGATGACCAACTTCGAGTTTCTGCCCAATTCGCCCACCCTGATGAATGCCGGGACGGACATTGGGCAGCTTTCAGCCTGCTTCGTCCTCCCGGTTGAAGACTCCATTGAGGGGATTTTTGACGCCTTAAAGTACATGGCTTTGATACACAAGTCTGGCGGGGGCACCGGGTTCTCCTTCTCACGCCTGAGGCCTAAGGGGGACGTCGTTAAGTCTACTGGTGGTGTCGCAAGCGGCCCAGTATCCTTTATGAGGATTTTTGATGTTGCGACAGAGGTCATAAAACAGGGTGGGAGGAGGAGGGGGGCAAATATGGGGATCTTGAGAGTT
>JAHAWR010000050.1 GCA_018383835.1 Candidatus Jordarchaeia archaeon
CTCAAAGAAGCTTCTTGGAGCCACTACACGATGGCTTCGGAAAGAAAGGCTTCTAAAAATCGCCTACGAAGACAGGTTAACGAGGCCTGAATTTAAAACTCTGAGAAAGCTATTCTCAACCCTTCAGAACCGAAGAAGTGGTAAACCACGAAGCGAAGCCACAAGAAGAGCCCACCAACAATCTATAACTATTCTCCTTCGCTGGAAAGCTTTAAGGAGCCATAGTAGGGTATAAGGGAGGGCTTGTGGTGTCAGAGTGCTCATACCAAGTTAGGTCCTACAAAGTAAAGCACAACTACGACGTTAAATGGTTCTTAGAATCTTATAGATGGATGCTTCAGAGAGCAATCAACGAGACCTGGAAAAACACAACTTGGAAGGAGAAGGTCACCAAGAGGAGAAGGTTGATTCCGATAATTCCGAAGAGCAGCGAGTTCAAGCGCAACCTAAGAAACTATTTGCTTGGAGGCTGGGACTTTTGCGCTCACTACGCTGACTCCGCAATCAAGCAAGCATACTCAATTCTGAAGTCTTGGAGAAGAAATTATTTGAATGGGAGAAGGGCGAAAACGAAGCCAGTCGTTAAGAAGAAGTTTGTCAGAGTGAAAGAGACACTGTATTCTTATAAGAACGGTAGGATCGAGATAAGTATTAGGCCGTTCGAAGAGCACTTGGTTTTCGATGTCTCGAACGCTTGGTTCTGGAGCAGGGCTAAAGGAGAGATGGGGGAACTAATCCTCAACGAGAAGTTCCTAACCATTACTTTTAGGTTCAAGCGAAGAGTTGAGGAAAGAGGAGTGATTGTGTGGGACTGCAATGAGAGGAGCATCGACGGCTTCAACCCAGAAATAGGATGGATAAGAGTCGATCTCAGAAAGCTCTTCCACATACATAGAGTTTATGAGTTGAAGAGGCAGAGGCTGCAAAGTAAAGCTTCAAAGAAGCCATCTTTAAGGAGAGTTCTGGAGAAATACTCAAACAGAGAGAGAAATAGGGTGAGAGATTTTATTCATAAAATAACGACAATGATTTCTAAGACGTTCAAAGACTACGTCCATGGCTTCGAAGACCTCAACAAGGAGAAGATGCTCAACAAGTCAAGAGCTCGCAACAGAAACATCGCAAAAAGCAATTGGAAAACTATAATCAGTTTAATGGGTTACAAGTCAAGAGTCCAGCTCCTAAGCCCTTACAACTCTACTAAAAGGTGCTCCAGGTGTGGGATGGTTAATGCCCCGAAAGGAGCACTCTACAAGTGTAAGAACTGTGGATTAAAAATAGATAGGCAGCTTAACGCCTGCATAAACTTATATCTTCAGGTGAGGGTCTTTCCCATCTCCGAAGCTATTCGTTGGGCTTGTGGGGGGTGGGGTGGGTTCACCCTGACGGGGGGTGAGGCTGATGCAGGCTCCAATGAACCCATGAGGGGCTTTGAGGCTTGTGAACCCCCAAGGACCAAGTATGGATCAACACTTACCCATACTTAGTCTGGAACCCAAGCATAAGGTCGGCGAAATACGGAGAGCCCTAAAGACAATAACCTCAAATACACCCCTCCTAGCACTCCTCGCCACATTCCAAGCATCAGCCCTCACCCTAACAGTTGCGTCATTCTACCACTATGCAGTAAACTACATAGTTAACGGTGGACTCCAATGGGAAATACTCGCGGGGGGAACCATAATCAACCCAGCTATCATGGTCATGCTGGCCACACTCGCCATCCTAGCTGCCAAAGCGGTCACATACAAAACACTGAAATTCACCCTCCAACAGCAAACACCAACATGAGAAAAACATAATGCCTAAAGCCTAAACGATCCGCTGATCTAAGGTTGCCTCCTAACTTTCTAACCCGAAAAGGTTTAAAAACTGCTGCCCCAATTTCACCATTAAGACGAGAGGTGGAAGCAATGTCAGCAAGGATGAAGTACATTGAAGAAGTCGAAAAAATGATGCGAGTGAAAGACCAGATAAGGAACTTCGGAATAATCGCCCACGTCGACCACGGGAAAACCACGTTGTCGGATAGCTTACTGGCGGAGGCCGGGCTTCTCTCCCCGACGATCGCGGGGGAGGCGAGGGCCCTTGACTACCTCGAGGAGGAACAGAAAAGGGGCATTACGATAAAGGCGGCTAACATCTCACTTGTGCACAAGTTCAACGGAAAAGACTACCTCATCAACCTCATCGACACGCCCGGACACGTAGAGGACGAGTCAGCCGGCTCGCTCGCGTAAATTTCACCGGGCACGTCACAAGAGCACTAAGAGTAATCGACGGAGCAGTAGTAGTGGTAGACGCCGTCGAGGAGGTCGGCGTCCAGACTGAAACAGTTACAAGGCAGGCTTTGGCTGAGCGTGTCAGGCCTGTCTTGTTTATTAATAAGATTGACCGTTTAATTCGCGAGTTAAAGCTTGATGATCGTGGCGTTCAGGAGAAGCTTAACAGGATTATCCGTGATTTTAATGGTTTAATTGATCTTTATGGCGAGAAGGAGTATGCGAGCAAGTGGAAGGTCAACCCCGCTGAAGGTAATGTGGCCTTTGGCTCAGCCCTCCACAGGTGGGGCTTCACAGTCCCTCAGATGCTGGACTTGGGTTTGAAGTTTAGTGACATTGTTGCTTACTACAAGGAAGAAAGGGTGGATGAGCTTAAGAAGCTCCTCCCGGTTCATGCTTCCGTGCTGGACATGGTTGTTGACCACCTTCCTAATCCTGTCGAGGCTCAGCGCTACAGGGTTCCGAAAATATGGCATGGCGACATTAACAGCGAGATCGGTAAGGCTATGCTTGAGTGCGACGAGAATGGCCCGACAATTATCTGCCTGAACAAGGTTATCGTCGACCCTCACGCGGGAATTGTGTCAACGGGTAGGGTTTTCTCGGGGACTATTAGCGAGGGCGACCATGTCTATCTACTTACCGCCAAGAAGGGGTACAGGGTTCAGCAGACGAGCGTTTACATGGGCGCTAGACGCGCAATCGTCAGTTCTATTCCTGCCGGCAACATCGCAGCGATGTTAGGCCTGGAGCTTGCCAGGGCTGGGGAGACCGTGGTGACTGAGGAGCTTAAGGACGCCGTGGCTCCGTTCGAGAAGATTAAGTATGTTTCGGAGCCCGTCGTCACAGTGGCTATTGAGCCGAAGCACCCGAAGGATTTGCCCAAGCTTGTTGAGCTGATGCAGAGGCTTTCGATCCAAGACCCGAACATCGTTGCAACGATTAATCAGGAGACAGGAGAGTATCTGCTCTCGGGGATGGGCGAGCTACACCTTGAGATCTCGTTGAAGGATATCCAGTCTGAAGTGGAAATCACCGTTTCTCCGCCCATAGTGGTTTACAGGGAGACTGTTTCGTCGCCGTCGCCACCCATTCTTGGTAAGAGTCCGAACAAGCATAACAGGATCTGGATCATGGTTGAGCCGCTTAGCGAGGAGACGATCAACCTACTCGCCGAGGGAGAAATCTCTGAGTACCAAGATAGAGACGAGAGGGCGAGGGTCCTCAAGGAGAAGGCTGGCTGGGACGCCCATGACGCCAGAAACCTGTGGGCCATCGATGATCACTTCAACGTGATAGTGGACAGAACCCGTGGCATCCAGTACCTGCGCGAAGTTAAGGAGACAATAATTTCAGGCATAAAATGGGCATGCGAGGCGGGGCCACTCGCCGAGGAGCCCATGAGAGGCGTCAAAGTCATCGTAACGGACTGCCAGTTGCACGAGGACCCAGTGCACAGGGGGCCGGCGCAGATAATGCCGATGAGCAGACGCGCCACTTGGGGTGCCTTCCTAAGCGCGAAGCCAACGCTTCTTGAGCCCATATATAAGATTCAGGTGACTGTTCCCCCAGACTACATCGGCGCAGTTTCGAGCATACTGTCCCAGCGCAGGGGACATGTCGTAAGCGTGGAACAGCGTGGCCCACTAGCCTTCATAAACGGAGAGATCCCGGTAAGAGAAAGCTTTGGGTTAGCGAACGATATGCGTTCCAGAACCTCCGGCAGGGCTTTCTGGCAGACGCAGTTCTCAAGGTGGGCTGAAGTCCCAAAGTCCCTGCTAAACGAAATAATAGCGGAAGTGCGGAAGAGGAAGGGGCTGAAGCCGGAGCCACCCAAAGCGGAGGAATACATAGACACGCTATAACCTCCACCTCAACCCCCCCTTGCCATTTCTTTACGGCATCATGGTGCACCCCCTTCCTGCATATCTGACCCCCCCTTAGAATAACAAAAAATGTAATTATATGAGAAGAAGACAAAATTAACGAAGACCCCATATGCCGGGAGGCTGTTCCGATGTCGAAAGAGGGTGAAGAATCCACTAGGAAGGTGCCCGAGTGGGTGGAAGCTAGGGAGCAGCTGAAACATCCCCCACTTAAGGAAAGTCTCGGAGACGACGAGCTTTTCCTACTCGAAATCCTGTCCCAGCAGAGAAAGATCCTCGACCAGATCATAACCGAGTTTAACGCTCCGCGGAAGGCAGCGGGGAAAGAGCCATCCTCCAAAGAACAAATAGTCTCCATGTTGAAGGAACTCGAGGATAAAGGGCTCCTAAGTAAAGTGGAAGTGTGGCAGATAACCAGCAAAGGAAAAAGATACCTCGAAGAAATGTAAGCGAAAAAACACCCCCCTTAAACGCCGAAGCCCATCCAGACCCTCTCTGCCCCCGCCGTCCGAAGCTAGTCGGCTCTTTCCAAGAATGTCTTCGCACCTCAGCCGCCGCCCTCGAAAACTATATAAAAATTTCGCCCTCTACTTAAGAACGGAAGCCCGGTGGTGTAGAGCCTCTAGGGGGCGCGGAGCGGCCAAGCATCCGGGGCTCTGGACCCCGGGACCCCAGACACCGCGGGGACTTCGAATCTGGGCCGGGCTACCATCACTTTCCCCTCCATTCTTCCGTGGAGGTGTAGTGTTGGGTTTTCTTGAAGAGAGGGTGAGTGCGGCTATCCAGGAGTACAACAGGTATCATGCTCCCGAGGCTGTGGCTGAGCTGGTTCAGGTTAGTGAAAGCCGGTTTTGTGTGTTTTTTAGTGGTGGCTCATTATGCCGCTCGTGCGGCGTCTATGACTACTTTGATGACTTACGGGTTTTGCTCGAGGATTTCGGACTGAGAACGCGTATTGAGGGCTTCGAGGAGGGCGGTGATGGAATATTCGTGGTGTTTGTTATCGAGAAAGAGTGAAGTTTACGCTTAGCTATTTTCCTTTTTTATTCCTCGCTTTTCGCCGTTTTCTTTTGTCCTCATGCTATCTATCCCTGGTTGGGATGGTGTTTTGTATTTTGTACTTTGAGCTGGGCGGTGTGGTTTGAGAGTTACACTTCCCGATATGGGTTACAGCTGGCCCCTTCTGAGGTTGGGTGTAGGCTGCTGGTTTTGCTCTTCAGGAAACCCAATAGTAGGGTTCCAGACTAAGTATGGGTAAGTGTTGATCCATACTTGGTCCTTGGGGTTCACAAGCCTTACCCGCATTTCTTGCACTCGTAAAGTGCTCCCTTCGGGGCATTAACCATCCCACTGGAGCACCTCCTACTCGAGTTATAAGGATTTAGAAGCCGGACTCTGAACTTGTAACCCATCAAACCAATTATAGTCCCCCAACTTTTTGCAATGTTCCTGTTGTGGTTTCTCGACTTTCCGAACATCTTCTCCTTCTTAAGGTCTTCGAAGCCGTGAACGTAACCCCCCTAAACGCCTCAGCGATCATCGTTGTAATCTTATGAATAAAGTCCCCCTCTATTCCTCTCCCTCCTCAAGTATTTCTCCAAAACTCTCCTCAAGGACGACTTCCTCGAAGCCTCACTTTGCAGTCTTCGCCTCTTCAACTCACAAACTCTATGTATGTGGAAGAGCCTTCTGAGATCAACTCTTCCATCCGATCTCTGGATTAAAGCCAAGGCTCCTCTCGTTGCAGTTCCACGCAATCACCCCTTTCGGCTCCCCAACCCTCTTGAACCTAAAAGTAATGGTTAGGAACTTCTCGTTGAGGATTAGCTCCCCCTCCCTTAGCCTTTCCAGAACCAAGCATTCGAAACATCAAAAATTAAGTGCTCCTCGAACGGTCTAACGCTCACCCTAACCTTACCGTTTTTGTAGGAATATAATGTTTTCTTCACTCTGACGAACTTCTTCTTAACGACAGGCTTCGCTCTAGCCCCCCTCCCTTCCAAGTAGTTCCTCCTCCAAGACTTCAGAATCAAATAAGCTTCTTGTAGAATCAACATAGTGAGCGCAGAAATCCCAGTCTCCAAGCAAAGAGTTTCTTAGGTTGCGCTTGAACTCGCTGCTCTTCATATTGGAATCAACCTTTTCCCGCCTTTAACAACCTCATTCCAAGTTATGTTTTCCCAAATTTCGTTGATTGCTCTCTGCAGCAGCCACCTATAAGACTCCAAGAAGCCCTTAACGTCATGCTTTACTTGAGGACTTAACTTGATACGAGCATTCTGACGCTGCTGACCACCTCTTCATACCTATGGCTCCTCATCCCGTAGAGTTTTCCAGCGAAGTGCGAGACAATATTATTTCATCAACGAGCTCTTCTTGTGGCGTCTTCGCTTCATGGATCACCTCTATCTCAGCCTAAAGGTTGAGAGCAGCTTCCTCAGAGTTTTAAATCCAAACATCGCCAACCTATCATAGGCGATTATTACTCTGGAAATTTTTCTCTTTGAAACCATATAGGAGCTTCAGGAAGTTCTTTCTCTTCTCGCTAAGCCCGGAGCCAATGTCGGCGAGTATTTGGATCTAGGGGTGTTTGATGGTTAAACTTGCTGGCAGAATGGGTTTGGGGAACTTCTTTACGCACATAGGACCGACCGCTCACCACACGGTTCTCGAGGATGCTGAGGGGGAGGGCCGCTTTCATGTGGCGTATGACAGCCTAACGCTTAAAGTGTAAGGCGGCAGCTAAACTATCCGGGGCGGCTTGGAGAAATCCACTCCAGATAAGTAGCTGTGCCTAGACGTGAACCTTCTACCTAGATGGTAGAACATGTAGGATAGAGGTATGCTCTTCGGGCAGACTTCGTCGCATTTGCCGCAACAGACGCATGCGTCCGCCATGTGGAGCATCCTCGTAACGAGGAACAGTGATGGTGAGTACTTCTTTCTCTCGGCTATGAGGACACAGTCCTTGCAGAAACATAGTGGGCAAGCCCTTATGCACGCACTGCACCTAGTGCATGAGTTGAGCTGGCCCATGAACCATGAGAGCCTTTCGTTGTTAGGTGTGGATAGCAGCTTCCCCTCTTCCTCCCTCAGGGTTTCTCTTCCCTTTTCGTCCAGCAGCTTTAGTTTCTTCTCTCTCCCCAAGAGGAGCTCCTGCGGTGGGCGGTCGGAGAGGACGCCGTCTTTTCTGAGAGATTCAACTACGCGTGTTCCCTTCTCCGTCTTAGCTCCCACTAGAAGGATTTCGGGGGAGGCGAGGAGGCTTATGTACACATCTGCGTGGGGAGGTGCATGCACCTCGCATCTTCTACAGGCATCCCTCAATAATTCGCCGCTGGGCGCCGCACTCATCGCCTCTTTTAGCTCATCTCCAGCGTCGCTGTTCGCCCTAATTCCGGGGCAGTCGAATCCTATGATGAACGCTAAGTTTAGGTCAACCTGCCTTCTTTTCGCCAGCTCAACTATGGCTCTTGCCTCGCACGGCTTTACGAGCACCGCCAGCTTCTCCTTCTTTCTCTCTCTAGCCGCTCTAACTGTCGACTCTAGCCCCCGATATCCGTGAAGCAGGACGTGGTCTAGGGGGGACTCATCCACCTCCACCGCGCTCCTAGCAATGTGAAGAGAGACTTTGCCTTCTTTGCTTACACCTGAGACGATGCCCTCAGCGACACCTGTCTCAATCAAATGCTTAGCTAGGCGGCGCACCAGCTGAAGCACGTCACCCTTATACATGAACCACTCAACCACTTTGCCCTCACCCATTAGGAGCTTTGTTTTCCCCCACGCTTTACTTGGGGGGGTCACTTGAGGTCTGCTTGCTTTCGACCCCAAGCTCATCCGCTTTCCACATTTTTAAGGGGTTAGAGCCAATGGCCCTCAATTTCTCGCTCATCTTCCTCGCTACCTCAGCGAAGTATCGGCCTTCAGCTGACGAGCAGTAGATTACTGCTACTCTCTCTGCACCTACTCCCATGAGCTCCAGTAGGTCTTGAACCATTTCAACGTGCCTCGTCGCCATCACGTTCCCGTTCTCGTACTCACACTCGCCAATGCGTCACCCGACGACCATTACACCGTCCGCACCCCTCCAGAGTAGCTTAACTATCAGGTCTGCTGAAACCCTGCCAGTGCACGGCACCCTTAGAGGTCTGAGCGTGGCGGGATACTGCAGTCTCATGATTCCAGCCATGTCGGCGGCGCCGTAGCCTCATTTCCGGGGGCGCGATGCGCCCTTTCCAGCAGAGGAATGCCCCTATCTTCGGTTCAGGCATCCAGTCACCTCCTATGCTAGGAGTCCCTCTATGTATGCTTCAATCTGCTTCTCCCTATAACCTCTCCTGTATATTGCCTTTGAGGGGCAGGTGGCAGCGCACTTGCCGCACCCTCTACACGAGAGCTCGTTCACCACTGCAATTTCACCAACAGTTATGGCACCGTAGGGACACACGAGCTCGCAGAGGCCACAGCCACTGCACCTCTCGCTTTCGACCACAGCCGTGGCAAGCTCAAGCTCCACCTCCCCAGCTGAGAGGAGGCTGATGGCGGAAGCCGCGGCAGCCTTCGCTTGGGCTACACACACATCTATAGCTTTCGGCCCTTGAACGTCACCGCAGATGAAAACGCCGCGTTTTTTCGTATCTGTTGGAGCTAGGCGCGAGTGAAACTCCTTAAGGAACCCGTCCGGACTTCTCTCAAGCTTGAGGATCTCAGAGACCTTCCTAAGGTCATCAGAGGGGACAACTCCTGTCGAAAGGACAACTAAGTCAGCCTTCAGCTCTAGAACTCTACCTGAAAGCGTGTCTTCGACCACCACCACAAGCTCCCCGCTGTCCGCGTCCTCGACAACCTCTCCAACCTGTCCTCTAAGAAACACAACGCCATACTCCCTCGCCTGAGCGTAGAACTCCTCGTAACCTTTCCCGTACGCCCTCACATCGGTGTAGCAGACAAAGACCTCGGCGCCCTCTAGGTGCTGCCTTAGCAGCATAGCGTTCTTGAGAGCCACCATGCAGCACACATTGGAACAGTACTCGTTTTCGTTCCTGCTCCTAAAGCCGACACACTGTATCATGACAACTCTTTTAGGTTCTTTTCCGTCCGAGGGTCTTACAACTTCTCCTCCTGTCGGCCCGTTTGGGGCAAGTAGCCTCTCGAGGTGGAACTGGGTTATCACGTTAGCGTACTTGCCGTAGCCGTACTCGCCAAGCCTCGGCTGGTACGAGGCGCCACCACAAGCTACTATTATCGCCCCCACCTCTAGGTCGACCACCTGCTCCTCTTGATCGAAGTCTATCGCTTTCTTGTCGCACGCCCTCTTACACAGCTCGCACCTTATGCATTTTTCCATATCTATAAGGTACTTCCGAGGGACAGCTTGCGGGAACGGCAGGTAAATTGCCTTCTTTGCTCCCAGTCCAAGGTCGAAGCTGCTTGGCGTGAACACAGGGCAGACATCAGCACAAGCCCCACAGCCATTGCATAGCTCCTCCCTAACGTACCTCGGCTTCCTTCTAACCTTGACTTTAAAGTCCCCCACGTTCCCCTCGACCGACTCAACCTCACTGCAAGTTAAGATTTCTATCTCCTTACGCCTAGCGGCTTCAAGCATCAGCGGTCCAAGTATTCAGATTGCGCAGTCGTTAGTTGGGAAAGTCCTGTCGAGCATCGCCATCCTTCCTCCGATCGTGGGGCTCTTCTCCACTAAGTAGACCTTGAACCCGTTCTTTGCCACCTCAAGTGCAGCCTGTATCCCGCTTACCCCTCCTCCTATCACGAGGACACTGGGCTTCACGGGAAGGAGTACGCGTGGCACCTCTTCTAGGGTTCCCGCCTTAGCCACTGCTCCTCTAATCAGGTCCTTAGCCACCTCTAAGGCGTTCTCGGCGTTCATCATGTGGACGAAGGAGTCATGCTCCCTGATGTTCACGAACTCCAGCATGTTGGGGCTGAGCCCCGCCTCGCGCAACACCCTCCTGAAAACTTCCTCATGCGTCTTAGGGGTGCACGCTGCGACAACAACTCTGTCGATCTCGAACTCCTTCACTCTCGACTTTATCAGCTCCGCTCCCGCATCGGTGCAGAGGGAGAGATGAGTTTCAGCGTGAACAACGTCCTTCAGTGTGGACGCGTATTCTTTGAGTGCTTCGACATCGATTATACCAGCTATGTTCCTGCCTCAGTGACATACAAAAACGCCTATGCGGGAAATAATATCATCCTCCTTTTTTCCTAGCACCTCCATAAACGTGTCTGCTTTCACGGAGAGACGCTTCTTATTTATATATTAATTTTATTTAA
>JAHAWR010000051.1 GCA_018383835.1 Candidatus Jordarchaeia archaeon
TTCATATTTTAGTTATATATAATATTACGATAAAGTATATATTTAGTTTTGTTCTTCTTGTGTAGCGGGGTGATTGAGATGGAAGTGTTGGAGTTAAAGAAGCCCAGCAGGAAACTTACAGTGATGGTGGTTGAGAAGGAGTACGACGAAACTATCAGGGAACTTGAGGTTGCCAGAAATGGTGAAGTAGAGCTACGGACTCCCTCACCGGCATTCAAGGAGTTCCTGAAGAAGCTTGTTTCGAGTGCGAAGCCTGACTTCGCAACGGAGGAGCTGGGGGATCGCAGCCCGGAGGGCAAGCTTGAACTTGCAGGAGTCTTCGAGCCTCTAAAGGTTCCATTCTTCACCGTTGACATTGATGAGAATGCAAAAAACTACCTACTTCATGAACTAGACACGCTGAAAGAGAAGCTAAAAGAAACATTGAAAATTTTGAATGAGCTAAAGGAGAAGGGCGGGCGCGAAGCAGACATAGACTACCTGACAGTTTACGCGGGGTACCTGAATGACGAGTTAAGGGAAAGCACTGAGCGTATCAAGCAAGAGATCAGGCCTGCTTGGATAGTTAAGGGAATATTGGATTCCGCCGAGAAAGTTGCAGGCAGCAAAAAGGAACTAGTCGGGGTTCATATATGCTCCCCCACGCACATAGATGAAGTTGTAAAACTTCTGGAGGCACTCGGTGTTAGAGTGGAGATGGCATCCATGAAAAAGGAATATGTTATTGAAGAGGCTGCGGGCGGTAACCCGACTTCAATAAAGGTGAAGGTTAAACCTGTCGTGAAAGGAGCTGTAGGAAAGTTCCCGTATATACTATTTTTTCTGACAACCGACGAGATCGCAAGTCCATTTGACATATGCATGGCTTACGACGCGGGATTCGATACAGTTAAGCCATACGAAGCCGTAACCCCGGAGAAGGCGAAGGTCATAGTTCAGGACGCAATATTTTCACGCGGGACAAAGGGCGTTAAGTACACGTGCTTCTTCGTGAGTGGAAAAGACATAGACAAAGTGGAGGACGTAGCCGAGGTAGTTAAAAAAACCATGTTCAAGCCCTTCAAGACATCAGTGGTTGTGGACCCGAAGGGGGCCTACACCACAGCGGCAGCCATGATAGCTAAGGCGGAGGAAGGCCTACAAAAAGTTAACCTTGGAGAGCTTGCAGGGAAGTCTTGCGCCGTCTTTGGAACGGGCCCGGTGGGGATAATAGCCGCCGTCTTGCTGTCCAAACTCGGCTGCGACACAGTGATAGCTGAGCCATTCGAGAAGCTGAGTCAGGCATACGTTGACTCAGTCGTTAACCGGATTAAGGAAAGATATGGAGTCAACGTTAAGGGTGTTTTTGCCCCAACTAAGATCGAAAGGGCAAACATTGTGCAGAACGCGGACGTAGTCTTCACCGCCGCGGCTGCTGGAGTTAGGGTAATCGACGTCTCGATAATCGAGAAGCTAAGGAAATCCACCCTGTTCGTGGATATAAACGCCGTTCCGCCATCTGGAGTTGAGGGTGTAGAATCTAAAGACGACATGAAAGAAATAAGGCAGGGCATATATGGCATCGGCTCACTGGCCGTAGGAGACTTAAAGTACAAGGTTGAAATGGAAATGCTGCAGGATGCTAGGGTAAGCGGTGATGGCTTCTACGAGTACAGTTACGCACTTGAGAAGGCGCGGGAGATTCTTAAAAGGAAAGTGGAGCTTGTACCAGCGTTCACCATAACAGTTTCACGTTAACGAAAACTTCTATCTATTACTATTTCAGCTATATCCACCGCGTACTCCCCTATTTTTTCTATCGATTTTTGTATCGAACATATGGCGCACCCCACATAGGGGTCTGTTTCACTTATCAGTTCCTCTGAAACTTTAAGCGACTTCTCCTGCAATTCACGCCACTTTTCATCTATGATCAAGTTTGCTATACTTAACTCCTCCGAGAAGAATGACTTGACGGCTGCGTCGTACATCTCCAACGAGAGTCTTCCAAGGTTTGCGAGTAGAGCTACCATGCTCGCAGCCATTTTTTTGTTCCCCCCACGTAGAAGTATGTAGGTTCTAGCTATCTCTGAAGCACAGTCGGCGGTGTGCTCTATTTTGCTAACCAGTGTTTGGTAGTCCAAGCAATCTATAGCTTCTACGCTCAACTTCTCTGCAAGCAACGGGTCTTGCACGGCCTTCTTCAGCACTCTCAAAAGGAAAAAGGAAAAGTGATCCACATCGTCATCAAGCGTGTAAACAGACCTAGCGACGTCTAAAGCATCCTCCTCTAACGCCTTAATGATGCTTTCACACATAGAGTACGCCACCGAGTGCATGCGCCTAACGCTCATGTTTAATGAAACCTTGGCTTCATCTAAAGACGCTTCAAGGTACATGTATTTAGAAGTCGACTCCATAATCCTAAGGTACAGCATTCTCGCCACTTTTCGTATCCCCTTCTGCTGGGAGGGGGACAAGATTCCATCAGACTTGACTACGATACTCCTGCAACCATTCAGGTAACACGCTATTATCTTTCTAGCGAGCGACGTGAACTGCTCGCTACCAGTAACTGTAATCTCAACATGCTTGTCCTCCTTCTCCGAGAGGAAGACGGGAGACAAAACCAGTGAGCCGTCCCGCCTAACAGACAGCGAAACAGCGTCCCCCTTCTTTAACTTGTGAAACTCAAGCCACTCCTTAGGGAGAGAAACGACTAAAGAGGAGCGGCCAAGCGATATTATTCTTCGAACATCCATCAAAATCACCCTTAAAATATACGTGGCCACGAGAATATATATTTATTAATACCATTTCATTGTACTTAACTTGCCCTGGCGAGTCAAAGAATCTATTTTTATGGTGTGCTCGTGGTAGGTGACAAGCTATGCGCGTTTACTTATCCGCCCCCCTATTCTGCGACGCTGAACGGACATTTAACGAAGTGGTTGCCGCAGCGCTTCGTGAAGCAGGGTTTGAAGTTTGGCTCCCTCAGAAGCTCCCACTTATTAAGAGCGGATCCGACGAAGAGAAGAGATCCATCTATTTGTCAAATATTTCGGTGCTTAGAGACTGCGACGTGGTTGTCGCAGTACTAGATGGCGTCGATGTGGACAGCGGCGTTGCATTCGAAATAGGCTACGCAACAGCACTAGGAAAACCCGTAATCGGACTAAAAACAGATCACCGAACATTCTCTAAAATGGAGGAGGTCAACCTGATGCTGGAAGTTTCAATCAGAACCATATGTAGAACTATCAGTGAACTCGTTGAGTCATTAACGAAAGTTTAATTTTCTTTTTCTTTCCGGTCTTGATCCAAGAGTTTATATTGTTTATTATTTAAACTATGGTTTAGAGCCGCTTGGGAGGGAATAAAGTGGTTGATTTCCAGCTCTCTGAAGAACAGATTGCACTACGCGAAAAAGCCCGAATTTTTGCTCTTGAAAATGTTTACCCCGCCGCTCCATATTACGACAAGACCGGAGAATTTCCAATGGAAGTGATTAAGAAAGCGCACAAAGAAGGACTCATGAACCTCGGCATACCAAAAGAATACGGTGGCTCCGGATATGGTGTCCTCGAGTCCGTCCTAGTTGTTGAAGAGATGGCGGCAGCTTGTGCTGGGATGGCTACAACCATCTATGCTAATGATCTAGGGGCAGAGCCGATAATCCTCATGGGAACAGACGAACAGAAACGCCGTTTTCTAACCCCTCTGACAAAAGATCCCTTGTTAATATCATTCGCTACCACAGAGCCGGGGATGGGCTCAGACGTTGCGGGCATAAGAACAACGTGTGAACGCGACGGAGACGAATACGTTCTCAATGGCAGCAAGATGTTCATAACTAACGGAAACCACGCCGACTTCATTGTAATATTCGCACGGCTCAAAGGAACAAGGCGGCATGAGGGAATCTGCGCATTCGTAGTTCCACGCGACACGGAAGGACTAAAAACGTATGGTCCCCTCAAGAAACTCGGACATAAAGCATCAGACACAGCAACAATAGTTCTTAAAGACGCTCGGGTACCCGCCGAAAACAGAATAGGTCCCGAAGGAAGCGGATTCATGCTAGCAATGATGACCTTCATGCACACGAGACCAGCAATAGGTGCAATGGCGACAGGACTAGCACGCTCAGCCATGGAATACGCGATAAACTACGCTAAACAACGGGAAGCTTTCGAAAAGAAACTTTACGAGTTCCAAGCGATCCAGCACATGATAGCCGACATGTACGTCCGCATAGAGGCGATGAGGCTTTTAACTTGGAAGGCGGCATGGCTTCTTGACCGAGGAGAAAACGCCTGGATAGCTGCCAGTGTAGCTAAACTCGTCAGCTCGGAGGACGCCATGAAAATAGTTACAGACGCCCTTCAAATCTATGGGGGAAGAGGATACCTTGAAAGTTACAAAATAGCAAAGCTCTTCCGAGACGCGAAACTCTACCAGATTTACGAAGGCACCTCCCAAATACAAAGACACATAATCTCACGCTACCTCTTCAAAGAATACCAAACGATAATGAAAGACTTCTAGACCATTTTTCTTTCTAACCGATTTTCCTTTGCCTTTACAAAAACAAAAATAAAAGAAGATTAGAGAAATCCACGCTTATTCTAACTTTTCAAACATGTCCTTGCTCGCGCCACAGACTGGGCAAACCCAGTCGTCAGGCAGTTTCTCAAATGGTGTCCCTGGCTTCACGCCCGAGTCAGGGTCTCCCTTCTTTGGGTCATACACATAGCCGCAAACACTACAACGCCACTTCTCCATTCTGCTCCCCCATATACTCGGCTACTTCGTTACGTTCAGTTTATCTTTTATACTATTTAATGTTGTTGCTAGCTGACCGATTTTTAAGGTATTCGTGTAGACGCAAGCCAGCTTATTCACTTGTAGCCACACGATATTAAAAGCTCACAGTAACTAGTGGCTGAAAAACCATTGTATGTTGAGCGATGAATGCTGGAAGACCCACTAAACTTTCAGATATAGGAAGAGAAGTTAAAAATGAAGCTCTGAGAACTTAGCATTGACACACGTTAAGTCTCCATCTTTTGTCACTTCACTTTTTCGAGTATTATAGCTGGGCAGATCCTTGTGACTTCACATGTAGATTCAAGTTTCTTGCAGAATTCGATTAGCTCATTGGCATTTCTAAACCAGCACTCGATTAGGATCATGTGATCCCCGCTTGTAGCATAAACGCTTGCTGTTTCCTTCATGCCTTTTAGTTTCTCGAGCACCACCAGATAATTTTCAGGCTTTGTGTCTAAGCCTATTAGCGCGTTTACTTCAAACCCCAGCTTTCGAAGATCAACATCGATAGTATACTTTTTTATTACTCCGTCGCTCTCGAGCTTTTTCACCCTTTTTCTGACGGCTGCTTCGCTTACACCCAGTGCTTCTGCCATTCTGAGGAAAGGCGTCCTCGCGTTCTCCCTGAGAATCTCTATTAATTTTAGATTCGAAATTCGAACCATAAAATATATTAATTTGAATAATAGTAATAAGCTTATCGCACTAAAAAGGAGGGTTCGTATGAAAGAGACGCTTGAAGTGCTGGTTAAGGCGTTTATAGGCGAGAGCCAAGCGCGAAACCGCTACTCATTCTACGCGAAGAAAGCCAAAGAGGAGGGGTACGAGCAGATAGCAGAAGTTTTCCTGATAACTGCCGAGAACGAAAAGGAGCATGCGAGCAACCTCTTCAAGCTCATCAACGAGCTGAGAAAAAGGAGTAGCGAGAAACTCGATGAGATCAAAGTGGAGGCGGCGGCTCCCCTAATACTCGGCAATACTGTTGAGAATCTGAAGGCAGCTATTGCGGGAGAAAATTATGAGCACACAAAAATGTATCCTGAGTTTGCGAGCATCGCGGAAAAAGAAGGGTTCCCTGATATCGCGAAAAGACTTAGGGCGATAGCCAAGGCGGAGGAGCATCACGAGGAAAGGTACAGGAAAATACTTACGCAGGTGGAAGCTGGAACAGTCTTCAAGAAGAGAGAAGAAGTCTGGTGGGTTTGCCGGGAGTGCGGTTACATTCACTATGGTGTAGAGCCTCCAGAAGAGTGTCCTTCATGTGGTCACCCAAGAAGCTACTTCCAACTCAAATGTGAAGAATACTAAAGTGTAAGCGTGAAAAGTGGCTCAATTTTTCTTCTTCCATTTTTATGTTCCGACCCTGAATCTCTCCGTCAGCTGTTTTAATGTTCTTATCGCGCTTAGCGCTGCCAGATAACTTGTTTCAGGGTTTTCTGGAGCGGGATAATTCTGGGTTATACAAGTGAGCTTTCCAAATGCCCCTTCAACGTGGATCTCGTGTATGTTCTTTTTCACCGTCGGGTCAACTACCACTTTAACTTTAGTTTTGTCTGCTCCTATTCCTGCGAGGCTGAGCGTCAATGCAACGTTTATGCCTTTGGGAAAAAGCCGCGCAGCATCCCTAGCAGTCCCCTCAAAGAGAACCATGGGCTCCCTAACCTCGTCCAAGTTTACCCCTTTACGGGTCACGTACTCGTTCCCCTTGAAAGCCGCCGGCGGCTTCCTGGTTATGAGCTCAACTCTTTCTATGTGTTCCATGGCGGCGGCTTTAACCGCATCTATCCCACTTATGGCACCTGAAGGTATGTAGACGTAAACCTTCTTCTCCTCAACTATATTGAGGATCCGCTCATAGAACTCCTTGTCGTAGAAAGCCCCCACGCTCAGCACCATGAGATTCTTTCCTGCCAGAAGCACTTTTTCACTGTAATCTTTCACGGCAGTGGGGGTTGCCGCCTCAACAACCAAGTTAACCGCCTGATCCATCAAAATTTCATCTATATTTTCCGCGACTTTCGGCCTTCTACTAAGAGAAGCCGCCAACTTAACCGCTTTCTCCCTGTCAACGTCAAAAAGATACGCTAATTTCGCGCCTCCCACTTTTCCCTTATCGATTGCTCTAGCTAATATGCTACCGATCACACCACAACCTATAATTGCAACCTCCATTAAAACTCAACCTCCACCAAAAAAATTACGTTGTTAGCGGGGAAATAACATTTAAACGAGAAAGCTTACCGTTAAATAAAAGTTTTACCGGTGCGCTCATGTACTCCGCTGTAGTTAAAGTTGGCGGGAGCCTAGCACGCTCAAAAAGTACTTTGAAGCGCCTTTGCTCAAAACTATCTGACTTGGGGAGACGCTACCTGTTACTTCTTGTTCCGGGGGGAGGTTCCTTTGCCGATGAGGTGAGAAGGGCGTACAGCAGGTTCAATCTGAGTGATGACACAGCTCACTGGATGGCTTTAATGGCCATGAACCAGTTCGGTCTAATGCTAGCTGAACTTGCGGGAGTGGAAGCCACAGAAACCATAAGTGGTGATCGAACAGTCGTTTTCCTCCCGTTCAAACTGATCTTTGAAAGTGATCCCTTTCCCCACTCTTGGGATGTCACGTCCGACTCCGTGGCCGCTTATGTAGCTTGGAGAGCTGGAGCTTCAAGAGTCATCTTGCTAAAAGACGTTGACGGCGTTTTTTCCGCTGACCCAAAAAGGCATAGCAACGCTAGACTGCTGAAGAACGTGAAGGCTAGCGACCTTGCAGCCTTGGATGTTTCGACAAGCGTGGATCCATTCTTACCTAAGCTGGTGGGCAAGTACGGGGTTGAGGTTTGGGTAATAAACGGAAAGCACCCGGAAAGGCTTGAAAAACTTCTCGCAGAAGGAAGAACTCTGGGAACGAAGATCCATTAATTCCCCTTAGACAACTCGTCGGATTTCTCCAAGACATTTTTTATTGGTGAAGTAAGCCAGAAGATGCCAGCCCTCCAGTCGACCTCAATGTAACCTCTCAGCTCAAGCCAGTTGAGCACCTTTCTCGTAGACGCCAAGTTAAACTCCATCGCGTCTGCGAAGCGGCTAATCCCCCCAGCCTCCCCATCATGCTTTTTCAAAACATTCAGCAGAGGAGATGCTTTCTCTATTAGCTTCGCAACCAGCATTCTCAGGGCAAGCGAGAGGTTTAACCCAGTCACCGTGCTGGTTCCTATCACAGGAACATCATCTGGAATCTTGAATACTTGCCTAACGACTTCCGGGGGACGGGCACCATTCACGTCTTGCTTATTAGCAAGGTACACACGTACGACGTCCGGGAGAAACTCGTCAATCTCCCTTTTCACGGCGTTTGCCTCATCGTCCCGTCCCGGATCAGCGCTGTCAATTACGAAGAAGACCCCGTCAGCCCCCCTCGAGAGAATCTCTCTTAAGATCCTAAAATGTCTCATGCCGGGTGTTCCGAAAAGGTGAATCCTTAACCCCTCAACGTCGACCCTCCCATAATCGAGAGCCACAGTTGTCCCGTGCTTGTCGATGTGTATGCTTCCACCGCCTGAAAGAAACCTCACGACACTTGACTTGCCCGAGTGGTACCCGCCAGCAACTAACACCTTCAACCCGACACACCAACATTAACCATTGTAATAAGCGTAACTCATTAAGAGCCAGCAAACCTAAAAACTCTTCGGACGCAAACCAAGATGCCCCTTTAAGGATCCTTCCGTCTCCCTGATTATGGCAACCAGCTCCCTCACCCTCAAGCTCGTTATGCGCCCCCTTATCCTGTCACCCCCATCGCACGCCGCCCCCCTAACCCCCACTATGTCTGCCCCCGACCTTGCGACCAATGGTATTTCCTCCCTGCGGAGGGAGCCAGCCAGAGCAGCACTTATCCCTCTATCCTTAGCGAGTGAAACAAAGCGAAGCACTCCTTCCTCCCCCCAAAGGTCGACTAGGCTGAGGCCGTCTTTAACGGCGGTGTCAACCATTGCAACGTCTGCTCCCGCCTCTTCAACCACAGTCGGCACAAGAAACGGGTCAATGGCTCCAATCCTTCCTGCATCAGCATACCCAGCGATGACCACCTTAACCCTTGGGCTGAACTCTTTAACTGCTCTTACAACCTGCATTGAAAGATAAACTGCATCCTCAAACTTGCTCACGCCATAAAGGCCGACCTTAACATAATCCACGCCACTCACCGCAGCCCCCAAAGCCGCAAGCGCAACAGTACCCGGCTTAAAAGGAACATCCCCAACAGTAGCGCTGACCTCAACCTCCCTCGGAACCACCTCTCGCACCCTTCTGATCACCCACGGAAAATTAGCGCCCAAAGATCCCTCGGCAGGATTTTTAACGTCTATAATATCTGCTCCCCCAGTCACAGCCTCCAAAGCTTCAAGTTCATCGACGGGACTCACCAGAAGCTTCACAGAAAACCACCCCAACACGAAACCATCCAACCATTATATTTAATTTTCGCTGCCAAAGTGACCCACATAAATGCTGGAAACGCAGACTCAGCACTCAAGATCATCCTCATCCCTCATTGGTCAGGGGGGTCAGACCTATCATCGTCTGCAAACAAACATAAACTACGCCAAAAGAAATACTTTTTCTTTAGAGCATACGGTGAATTTACCAAGCATAAAATATCCAATAACATTAGCAAAACATGTGAAGATCACAGTAATGCATGTTTTCACCAACTGGAAAACAAAGAGAAAGGAGAGATGATGCTTCCTTTTTCTGTCTACTTCTTTTCTCTTATGAGTCGTGGTAGTAATGTGGGGTCGGGTATCTCGGTGGGCTTCCAGCCTCTATCCTTCAACTCGCGCAGCAAGTCTTCCTTGAACGTTATCGGGATGTCGCCTTCGACTCTGACTAACTTGTCTATGTCGTCCGGCCACTCCTTGCCCAAATACTTCCTCGTCAGGTCAATGTAGTGGCTCAGCTTGATCTGTCGTCCTTTGGTTGTGTCGTTCGGCCTGATGCAGAGCTTTGCTGTTAGAACTATGCATTCCTCCTTGGTCTCCGCCACCACGATGAGGTGCTCGGGTGCCGGCCCAACGTAAACTTTCTCTCCCGTCCTAGCGTTGTACACGTACCAGTCGTCATCGACGTCACTTCTGCCAAGGTACTGCCGCCTGTATTTTGCTCCGTGCGGCCCGAGGATGACCGGTATCCCCCACATGTTAACTCCAGTAGCTATTGAGGCTGCCTTTTGCGAGTAGGCGCCCCATGCTACGCCTACCGCGCCCACGCGGTTAAGAATGTAGTCTGCTATCTCCTCGAAGTTTCCTCTCAGGTTCCTTCTGGCGAAGATGCTCGCTATCTTTATTGTTGCTCCAACTATGTGGGAGTTTGCCACACATGATCCGACGTTGACTAAGCATCCTGCGTCAAAGTCGCCGGGGTACTTCTCGTAGAGTGTTAGTCCCTCTTCGTCCCTGTAGCGGCCGAGATCCATAGCCGAGCAACCGCTAGCGACCACAATGTATCTTCTCTTCAAGAATCCCTCCGCCATTTCGACTAGGCTGAGGCCGTCTTTAACGGCGGTGTCAACCATTGCAACGTCTGCTCCCGCCTCTTCAA
>JAHAWR010000054.1:0-5202 GCA_018383835.1 Candidatus Jordarchaeia archaeon
TAGAGCTCTCCCGGACATCTCTGCCCGTCGCAACAGTTCCCCTTCCTCCGAGGAATGTGGCTAGGGCCAGACCAACCTTTACGCTAAAGGCGGCGTCAAGGTCCTCGTTGAAGACGCCCCTAATGTCGTACGCTCTAAAGACGTGACCCTCCAAGGTGGAACCCTCCTGAGAAGGTTTTTATCTTCTCTACATTTCTTCTTTTTCGTCGAATACGTGTTATGGAAGAGTTTAATACTGATTGCGGCTTAAAAGGTCTGTGGGTGTTATCCCGGAGAGACTGCTCAGGGGGATGGGCTTCGTATGGAGGACGCAGAGAAAGCCCTAACTGTGGTTGAGGACGAAATAGGGGTGGAGGCGGCTGCCATCCTGAACACCGATGGAGGCATCGTCATCTCACACATGCCCGAAGAAGAGCAGGACGTGATCCAGTCCCTTCTGTTCTCGCTCGGTGGAGTAGCAGTCTCCAGCTTCGTGGCAGAGATGGGTGGCAAGGTCTTGGGATTAAAGAAGGCTGACAGCTTCATACTTGCAGTCCTAGACCGGGGGGATGCTGGGGAGGTTCACGTGAAGCTTGAGAAAGGGGTAGCACTTCTGAGCAAGTTAATTAAAAGGGAAAAAGGGGGGGAAGGGGTGAGGGAGGACTTGCTTGAGGCCGCCAAGCCCTCGTCTGTTCCGCGTTTAACGTCCGCCGTGAGAAGGATTGCCATGGAGATGAAGGTTCCAGCGGAGTACGTGGCTTTCTTCGTTCCCACGAGGAAAATATTCACGTTGGAGTTCATGGAGAGCAAGGTTTCAAGGGAGATGGCTGAGAAATACGGGGGCTGGGTGATGGACCTCTTTATGATGATTGACGGGGAAAAGAGCGTTAAGACACTAGCAGACATGCTTGGAAGAGACATAAACGAGGTCATAATGGCTGTGGGAGAGCTTGTTAAGGCGAAAGCGGTCACCGTCAGGAGGATAGACATATCTCCAATGTCAGGGCCGCCGTTTGAAAGCTAAGCGAAGTTTAGCGGAAGCCATAGGCCACACTGAGACGGGAAACTGCTCACATGTTAGTCCTTCACAGAAGAGTTTATGTGCGTGGAGCTCCTTCTTTTTAAGAGGAAAGGGAAGTGTTGAGTGGTAAAGATGGAGAACATACTTTACCAGTTTAAGAACCTGTCGCTGAAGTTGGACGAGTCACTGAAGGTTATGGAAAGAAACTTCGAGCTACTCTCTAGGCTGATGGAGAGGGTGGAGCAGAGCGTTAGGGAGCTTAACGCGACCTTCGAGAACCTTGCGAGAACGATAAGGGAACAGGAGAACCTCTTCGCCGACCAAGTGGAAACACTCCTCAACTCCTTCAACTTCGAGGTTAGGGGGTTCAGGGACGCGGTCAAGCTCGAGACCTTTAACGAGACAAAGGAACTGCTGGACAGCCTCCTAGAAGCCGTCCAGAGCGAAATAAATCCACAGAGGATCAAGCCCATGATGAACGAGCTGGTTCAGGCGTCCCTAAAAATACTCTCCCGAGCTGGGGGAGCAAGGTAAGAGGTGATGGGATGTGACCGCTCCGGAAGCCATGATCCCCCTGATAACCCAAGCGCTGAGCGACATATACGCGAAGGTGGATCAGCTGAGCGGCCAAGTTGAAAGCTACACGGGTAAGATAGAGAAGTTCACAAATTTCTTCACCAAGAACATTCTAACCCTCATGAAGGGGGTACAGGATCTCGCGAACGTGGTTAGGGAGGAGAGGATCAAGACAATACGCCACCTGAACGAGTCCACAGTCAACGTAATAGAGGAGGTAAAGAGGCTCCAGTCGGTTAACCTAGAAAACATGCGTAAGGAGACCATCGAAATTCACAAGAAAACGCTGGACAGCGTGCGGGAGGCAGTGTGGCTCCTCCAGATAATGATGCTCATAAACAAATTCCTCTTAGCTATAGGCGAACTCCAAAAGAAGATCGGGGAAGCGCAAAGCACACTCAGCCCGCAGAGCGCGCAAAGCTAGAGGTGGGTTACTAGTAGCCCCTCCTGAAAAGGTCTGAAGGCCTTATCAGGCGCTCCTCCTCCGCTGGCTTAGGCTCCTCGTAGCTTGGAGCAGGAGTCCTAGCTGGCTTAGCTGGACCAGGCTCCCTTTTCCTAGCGGCCGGGGGCGGCGCCTCCCTCCGCTCCTCCTTCGGGGCCTCCTTCTCCGGCTTTACAGTCTTTTCCCGTATCTGAATGGCGAGATCCTCCACCTTCTCGACGAGGTCTCTTATAGCCATTATCTCCATGCCCTTCTGAAGATTGTTTACAGCCTTCTCTAGGGTTTCCTCGAGCTTTGACACCCCTTTCAGCTCAACGCTCTCAACGCGATTAGCCAAGTCCTCTCTGACCTCTTCTACCCTCTTTTCCAGGAGGGAGAACCTCTCATTCAGAAGACGCTCAACTCTCAGCACCGTCTTCGCCACATCCTCCATGAGACTAACAATCATGCGGAGGAGCGCTAAGTCTTCCCTAGTTTCCGCTTCCTCAGCGAGTTTCCTAGCAACGGTCTTCTTTTCGACATCACTAACGGAACCATCAACCTTCACGGCTCCGGCCTCCACTGCTTTGGAGGCTGCAATACCCGACGGATGCGCCTCCGGATTTTCCGGCTGCCCTGCCTTCCCACTAACATGTTCACCCTTCTCAGCCAATCCACCACACCCCCAATTCCCCATTAAACCCGACTAGCTCCTTCCACCGCCTTTAACACACTTTGGCGTTTGGCTGGAACTTTGCGCGTCCAGCATCTTGTTGGTGAGCGATAGCTCCCTTACCCACATACCACACTCTGCAGGTTAACGTTCGCAATCCGTCACTGCAAAACACCATAACAGCAGTTAGACTCTAGAATTTTTAGGAAGCACGCATACTTAAGTTTTTGCCCACACACTTCTCGGCTGGAGTCCAGGCTTCCCGTCACCAGTTTTGCAGCGTCCTCCAATGGAGTCTTATTTGGAGTTGCTGAGAAGCCAGTAGTCGTCTCCGACCCAGTGAAGGTTTTTTATGGCCCTCCCTTTGCCCCCCGCATTTATGGCTTCCGCGTCTAGAAGGGACTCTCCAACCGCTACGGGTTTCCCGTGCTTCTCGTCAACCACCATCACCAGTGAGCCCGCCTTTACCGACCCATCAACAGCCCTTATTCCAGGCAACATAACGTCTGCACCATTGGCAACGTGGGGCACGGCCCCCATGTCCACGACAACTTTAGGCAGAGTGAACAGGCCGTCGAGGAGGGATCTGAGGGAGGGAAAAAGCCTATTCCCCCTTCTAACAAGCAGTAGTTGTCCACGATGGAAGTAGACTTCGTCGCCGTCTTGGGTGAACGCCACCTCTACATCCTCCAGCGGAATAGATGCTCCGAGGGATCGGCGGATCTCGTTGGCGAGCATCCCAACCTCTGACTTCTTGAGGAAGTGCCTCCTCTTCAGCTTCAACCCGCACACCGTTCCTTCAGAGGGATGAAGGGGTGATCTGCTGGGAGAACTGCCTCAGCAGCCTGACTAGCTCCTCAGCCGTTGAGCTCTTAACGATAGCTAGGGGGAGACGTTCGCTCTCAGCCAAGCTCAGGGTAGCCAGGTCCGGCCTTGGCGTGCCGTGGAGCACAAGTAAGCCGGGCTTATGCTCGTTATCCTTCATGGTCACGGTCAGAGACCTCCCGGTGCTCACATTAGCCAGCACGAGGCTCCTACCAGCCGTCGCCCGGTAAAGCTTGGCGAACCCCTCGCTCGAGAGCCCCTTAAGCATTGCTCTGCTCTCAACCACCACGTATCCTAAGAGCTCCTTCTCGAGGAAATCCTTTGGAGTAAGTAGCTCTGCTCCTACAATGGAGCAGAACGATTCTGCGCTGACCGGAGACACAAACTCTCTAGCATCCAAGAGAACCGAGGATGGAATTTCGACGTCCATGAGGCGGCCGAAGGCGGATATCACCGGCTCCCCCCTCTTCCCATCTATGTCCAGCAGGGCTTCGACGAAGCGCTTTATGGTTCTGGTGCCGGGCGACTTCCTTCTGTTAGCTTCGTAGTCGCTTATAACCGAGGGGGAGACTTCGAGATACTCCGCCAACGTTATCTGGCTCACGTGGAAGAGCTCCCTCCACCTGCGCATCACCCTCCCGGGATCCTCGGCGAGCACGATCTCGCCGGCGATGCGACGGGCAAGCCTCTCCCTAACATCAACGGAAACAGTCAAAGGTAACCCTCCCAAAAAGCCACAAACCCCTACATATATATAGTGAAGCACTATAAAAACTTCATTGTTGCACAGGACCAGCGGGGGCTAATCCTTGAGTGGAAATGAAGAGTACAGGGAGCTCGCGAAATACGTTGCGTTAATGATACTCATAGTCGCCGGGGTCTTCGGCGGCTTCCAGCTCCTGAGTGTTTACCTGGGCACGCCCGCCCCCTTCAGGGTTGTGTCGACCATGCCTTCAAGCATGGAGCCATCCCTCCACTACGGGGACCTCGTCGTGATAAAGAAAGTTCCATGGTACGAGATAGGCGTGGGAGACATAATAGTATTCGACGCCTACAGCTGGTACTTTGAAGCAAATGAGACCCCACCCCCTATGCCCGTAATCCACAGGGTTTACAATGTGTCCTTTGAGAACGGGCAACTTTATTATTACACGTGGGGAGACAACAGGCTCACCAACCAGGAGCCTGACCCGGCTCCAACACCATACTGGCTAGTCCACGGAAAGGTGATCTTCGCAGTACCAATGCTCGGGCAACTCATACTATTCCTACAGGGAGGAGGATACATTCTACTAGTAATATTGCTCGTAATCCTTGTGGTCGCCATGGCGGTGAAGGGAATAAAGGAGCTGGAGAAAGCGCCAGAAGACGAGGAGGATGCTTGAAGCTCGAAAATTATATAAAAAAATCCGACTCAACCTGATATTTGAAGCCCGGTGGTGTAGAGCCTCTAGGGGGCGCGGAGCGGCCAAGCATCCGGGGCTTTGGACCCCGGGACCCCAGACACCGCGGGGACTTCGAATCTGGGCCGGGCTACCACTTTTTTTCACTCTCTCGCCGCCGTCTCTTCCATTTAATAAGCAGATGGCTCCCCTTGAAAGAGCGACACGTGTATTCTCCGCTCGCTTTCTTTTGTACAACTTTCCGGGGTGGATGAGTTACGTGAGAGGTATTCTGCGCCTGAGTTCCTGGATCTTCCTTTCCACT
>JAHAWR010000054.1:5228-5819 GCA_018383835.1 Candidatus Jordarchaeia archaeon
TTCCTGCTCCTCTGTTAGCTTCTCGTAGGTTTCCTTGGAAATCCTCCCGGCGAGGTATCTTCTCCTGATGAACTCTATGGTTACCCTCGCATGGCCGACTTGGGCTATTGCCGTCTCGAGCTCCTCGAGGTCTGGAGCGTAGCGCTTGTCCATGGCGAGGAGCCTGTTTCTAGCCTCGCTTATACTCCTATCAATGGTTGCCAGCTGCTTCTTTATATCGTCGGCCCGCTTCGCATACTCGAACTTCTTAACCTTCCGTGCAGCGTACCTTTGCTCCAAGTCGTCACGTTCAAGTATGAGGAGATGTTTCTCCTCGTAGAGGTTGCAGAGCTTACCCAAAAGCGCTAACCTTTCTTCCTTGAACTCCACTGGGATGGGCCTAACTGGCACTCTAAGTCTGACGGCGAACATGGTGGACGTGAATATCAGAAGCAGGAGGGCGCTGAACGCGACGGGTTGAGAATAGAGGAAGAGGGGGGGCGCAGTATAGTAGAAGTATAGTATGGGCGAGGAGTTCGGGGGGATATCGTCGCACCTGAAAAGGAACATGGTTTCCTCACCCAGGAAGGGGCCTGCCCGGGCTGGGGGCAA
>JAHAWR010000054.1:5853-7948 GCA_018383835.1 Candidatus Jordarchaeia archaeon
CTCAGCGAAACCAATGTCACCGAGGCAGGTATAATTGCATCGTAGCTTGGGGTTGCTGGGAAGGCGAAGACGTAATGGTCGTAGGCGCCGAAGTGGTAGGATGGCATCGGTATCCTGTACCTCACGTAGTAGATGTATGAGTCGTTCTGCCTTAAGGGGATTCTTGTTGCAACAGCTATGTGGTCTCCCTCGGGCCAAGCGCCTAGCACGTCGATTGCATCGTAAGCCAGTAGCTGGGCTACGAGCGGGGGAACCCTGCACTCGAGCTTTGAGGCCTCCTGGGGGCCGTCGTTCCTAACCTTGTAGAAGTCTACGGCCTCTATCCCCCTCCAAGGGTCAACGTGGACGTACCTGAAGTGCCACTCAAACCTTAGGAGAGGCCCATAATACTTCACGGTCATCGTCGTAGTGTTAAGGGCTCCAACGTCCATGTCTCTCATTACCGATGTGCCGTTTTGGAGCACGGCTCCAGGGGGTAGTATTATTCTAATAGTGCAGTCAGAAGTAGGGTGGGGGGTGATGGGGTACCTGTAGAGGGAAGCGTAGAGCGAGGACTCGTTGGGAGTAACTAGATTTTTGAAGGTTTGAGTTACCGTGAAGTTGTAGCTCAGTCCAGGAGGCACCTCATGGTCGAAGTAAAAGCGTTTACCATAGTAAACGTCGTAGATGTCCTCCGCCTTTAGAGGGAGGCCTCCACCACTCACCGCTGAGACTGTGAGCATGTTTTCGTGAAGCTCCGACGGGTAGAAGATGTCGATAAAGGATGCTGGCTCTTCCCCCATGTTCAACACGTTAAAGGAGTCGGTGACGTGGACGAAGCCATAGGAGTTTATTTCGATGCTCCTGTTAAGCACCTGAATGCTGAGCGAGGGATACGGGGAGGATAAGACAGAGTATGATGAGCTTGCCACCACGAGGGGAGAATTTTGGGGGAACATGAACACATTGCTGGTGAGCGACATGAAAATGAATGGTAGGAAGATGGAGGCCATGAGGGCGGCGAAAACATACGCGAATACCCTAATCTTCAGGTTAATTCCCTCCTATCAGCTGGTGGAGACGACTGAAACCTCCCTCCAATGAACTTTAGCTGGCATGTTTCCTCTGCGGAGACCGCTACTTCCGGTAACGCTTAAAAAATGGGAGAGAGTGGTTTTAAGCTTTACTTTGCGGCCCTTAATGCGGCGTGCTGGTCTTAGAAAAGCCTTTAATTATCCTTTGCGGTGCTGGGATTGTGTGGTGGTCGCGTTGGCTAGGATTTATCCTGAGAGACCGCTGGTCGGTGTGGGGGGCATCGTAGCCAGAAGGGGGGAGGTGCTGATCGTTAAGAGGAAGAGTGAGCCGTCCTATGGAAGGTGGTCTATTCCAGGCGGCCTCGTTAACCTGGGGGAGACCGTTGCTGAGGCTTGCGCAAGGGAAGTGGAGGAGGAGACCGGGATCATAGTTGAGGTTGGAGAGGTTGTAGACGTATGCGACTACATAGAAAGGGATAGTGAGGGGAGAGTCAGGTTCCACTACGTTATAATTGACTTTTTAGCGGCGCCTGTAGGTGGCAGCCTCAGGGCTGGAGACGACGCCCTAGATGCCAGGTTCGTGAATACAAGTGAGCTGGAAAATTATGACTTAACGGTGACGACACGCAGGGTTTTCGCGAAGCTCGGATGGCTGAAGGAAAGTAGGATTTAGTCCTTTTTTATGGCTTCAGCTAAGTCCAGCGATTTGTCTTCCCCACGCCTCTTAATCATTATCTTCGGCTCCACTCCTTCCACTTTCCGCTCCATCTTCATGATGTCTATTTCTGTCAGCTTCCTGTTCATAAGCCTGTTGGCAAAGATGTAGATTATGGCGTTTTCGATCTTCTCAGCCACGGTGGGCTTCCCAGACCTGAGCTTGTCGAGGTAGCGTTTCGCATCGGCAGTTAGCACTGCAGCAAATAGGCGCTCCTTCTCGCCTTTAAGCTCGTCTCTCTCGCTTTTCCGCTGCTTAACGGCAGGCTTCTTAGCGGCTGTCTTCATCATCTCTAAAAGTTTCCGACTCCTAATCATCTCTAGCTCATCGTTGGACATTTCAGCCACCCTAATGCTACGATACAGGC
>JAHAWR010000054.1:7960-8480 GCA_018383835.1 Candidatus Jordarchaeia archaeon
CTTTTTGATTTGCCCAAAGATCGGGAAACAGCAGGAAACAGCGTGGCAAAAGTGATGGCTCACGGAGGCTAAAGGGGCAATTCTACTTAGTGATGTTATGCCCGCATAAAAGAGCATAAAAAACGAGTGCAAATTATTTTTCTTGATGAAGAATCAACTCCTATTTCTGGAGGAAGAGGGTTGGACGAGGAAGAAAGAAGAGTGACTGTTAGGAGCAGAGAAGAGCTTGAACGAGTAGTGCACGCCATAGAGCTACTCTATGTTGAGGGCGTTAGGTCGATGAGGATAGAGCTGGAGGAGCCGCTCACCAGTGCAGACCTCGAAAGGATCAACGAGGTGCTCCGCAGGCTGCCTGGCTTCGAGATCTCGTTCTGTACTCCGAGGAGCATAGTGCTCCAGGACGTGATGGACTCGTCGCCCGATGACGTCTTTGAGCTCATATATGAGGCCACGAAGAGCCTCTTTAGCAAAGTGCTGGAGGCTGTCGAAGCCGAGGACGTTGCGATAGCCGAAGCAATAG
>JAHAWR010000054.1:8495-8917 GCA_018383835.1 Candidatus Jordarchaeia archaeon
ACATACACAGGTATGCTCAGCGTTTCAGGAGGCAGGTTTCTCAGAGTCCTAAAAAGACAGGGGCACTCTTTGAGAAGGCGGGTTACGTTTCTCTCCTAGAAAGGGTTGCCGACTACTTAGCTCACACCGCCCACGCCGTAGCTAGAAAAGGGTTCTCGGGGAGGGTGAAGTTGGAGGTGGTTAGAGTGATGAGGATGGTGATGGAACTTTTCGAGTCCGCCATGGAGGCATATAGGCGGAGGGAGAGAGGGAAGGCGGACGCAATAATTAGAGCGGAGGAGTTTCTCCAGAAGGAGATTGGAAGGCTCATGGAGAAGTCCATGGAGATCCCCGACAGGTTTTCTAGGCTCTCCGCGGAGGCCACACTCATACACATGAGCGAGATCCTGAGGGGAGTGCACCAAATAGCAATAAACCTCCTG
>JAHAWR010000054.1:8939-9370 GCA_018383835.1 Candidatus Jordarchaeia archaeon
TTTTGGTAGGCTTACGTGGCTCTTGTGGCTCACCGGCCTGAGGCCCCTCACCGGCCCATCGTAAGGGCTTCTTTATTGTGTAGAATATCCCATTGATTTTGCTGCTTATGATTATTTAAGTCATTTTACCGCGAAACTGCTGATGACGGCGAAAGGTGACTTTTCGTGTTTTCTCGGTAAGACGGATGAAACATTAACTCATATAATCATATGCTGGGAAGCTCCATTTTGGAGGCTGCCCAGAGATGGTTATAACCAGACTTTTTAGGAGGAACGATGTAGGACGTGGAGGCATTCAGGGCGTAGTGCCAGACCCCCGACACTTCCTTACTCGCCAGGAGGAAGCTAATGAGTTTAACCTCTGCCCGCCGGAGGAAATATACATTAAGTCGATACCGCTCATAATGTTGTCAGACATTCAGAGGGCGGTA
>JAHAWR010000054.1:9383-9572 GCA_018383835.1 Candidatus Jordarchaeia archaeon
TGGGGAACATAGTGATACTTCACATAAAGCCAATGCTCCAGAGGGATAAGACCAGAAACGAGTTGAAGCGGGCTGTCGACCAGCTGAGAGGAATATGCCGGCAACTAGACGGGGACATAGCGCAGCTTGGGGGAGAATACATAATAGTCACGCCTGGACCATTTGTCAGAATATACAAGCCTGAACAAA
>JAHAWR010000053.1:0-8669 GCA_018383835.1 Candidatus Jordarchaeia archaeon
GTCATTCGTTAACGGCCCTATCGCCAAAAGGACGGTGCCTGAAGTGCACTTTGATGCCAAAAATTCGGCGACGTTGAGCGACATTGGAACATTGGCATCCCCCCTCCTCCAATATTCCTTCTCCCTCAAATCCGAACATGAATTCCTGTAACGGGAAAGTGGCTCTCCCAAGCCCACTATTACAGGCACGTCCACCCTCCCAGCCAACCTCAAAACTTTGCAGGCAACTTTAGCCCTCAACAGTGTGTTCCCGTAAACAGTGGTAACTCCCTCTAAGGCTACTCAGGAGACCTACAGCTAAAGCGCTTTCAATTCCCATTGGATTTTGGTTTTTGAATGTGCCTTTGCGGGCTTAAATTATTCCTTTCAATTCCCCATTGGATTTTGGTTTTTGAATGCCGTTGAGGCCGACATCCGTGTCTACAACAACCCTCCTCAAGCGTCCCCCTCCCATGTGGCTACCATTTAAATCTGCCTTTTACTAGTTAATATTTTGTGAGCCGCGAGTGTGGGGGTTCATGTTGGTCGAGATTCTTTCAGTCCCCTTCGCCGTTCAGAGAAAAAACATCTTTTCGCCTGAGGACGAGGACCCCATTGAGGTTGCCTCAGCGTTCCTCCTCATCTGGAGGAAAGTTTCTGGCGGTGAGCTCTCCTCAGTTTCGCGGTTTTTCTTCCCCGTTCACCTGGTGCCTGTCGACGAGGAGAACATGGTAGCCGTGGAGGCTACTGGCTCATTTTCGGACGTGGTCTTCCACTTCCCATCCCCTTTAACTCTCGGTGAGCTCAAGGTGAGGCGGCTGGAATCATTCGTTGAGATACTGAAAACAGCGGTGGCGTCTGCTAGAAAGGCTTACTCCAAGCCGCTTAAGGCTAGCATAGCCGGGCTGGTTGGCGGCGCCATCTCTAAAGAGCTCGCTGAACGCCTGAAGATGGTGGAGCAGTGGAAGGTTAACCCGGCAGAGCTCGTCCCCGGAAAGGTTTCCTTGAAGGCTGCAGCGGGCCACGCGTCGTCCCTTATCTTGTTGACGAAGGGCAACTTGGAGCGGATTGCCGAGTCATTCAGGGAAAACATAAGGTTGGCCGATGAAATGCTCTCATTTTTCAGGGAAGAGATAGGGCGGCTCGAGGAGAACGCTGAAAGAGAAAAGGAGAAGCTTAGGAGGGAAGCCCAAGAAGAGATAGATACGGAGAGGAAAAGGCTTGATGACGAGATCAAACGTATAGAAGCCTCAAGGTTCCTAGAGAGTCCACCTAGCACCTCCTCCCTTTCGCACTACGCGAGAAAACTGGAGAAAGCCATTTCAGACGCTACGTCTGGAGGCGACCCAGAATCAACTCTTGAGAAAATAGGCGCCGTCATATCCTCCCTCAAGGAGGCGGTTGCGGCATTCTCTAGGGTTGAGAGGGAGTACTTGGGCTACCTTAACCGCAGGAGCCAGTTCGAGAGGGAAAAAGAGCACCTTAAAAGGAAAGCCGAAAATGAGTTCCGCAAGAAGGAGGAGGGAATCCTTAGGGAACTGGAGAGGGAGATTGCGAAAGTGGACTCTGAAGCAGAGCGGATGAGGCGCCTCCTCTCCGAGGCAGTTAGGCTGAGAAACGACTACGAAGAATTATTCAGGAGGTGGCTCGCCCAAGCCAGAGGCCGGGGTGAAGCGAACAGCGTCTTTCTTATTTCAGCGTCATCTTTCCCCGGGAAGCCTCCGGTGACGGTCTATGTTCCATTTTTCGTCTTTAGAGTGGTCGGCGGGAAAGACGAGGTCTTCCTGGTTCCGCCAGTGGTCGTGGATTCCGGTGGCGTTAACCCCTCAGCTCCACTCGAGGAGCTCGTAAGCGTAAGCCTCAACGAGGAGACGATGAGTGCCATATCCTCCGGGCTGAAGAAGCTTAACTACCTGCTAAACCCCGAGATGGCTAACCTCTTCTTGAGGGGGATAAGCATCCTAGCAGAGGCGGGAGTCGTGAAGAAAAGGGAAGCAGAAGAGGTAAAGAGCTTCTACGACCAATACCTGAAGCCGGCCTTCTAAGAGGCAACGGGAGAAACACTTATTGACTTCCACCCCCTATCAAGTGATGGATGCGTGGTTGGCATGCCCCGGCTCCCCTTCACCCAGGGAATAGAGATGGAGGTTCAGGTGGTTGATGGAGGGGGGAGGCTGCTCCGCGGCGCACCCCTACTGCAGGCTTGGAAGCACCTCATGGAGAACGCTCTGAAAAACCTTCAAAGGGCCGCCGCAAGCGCGCCCTCCGAGGTCTCGGGCAAGCTTCTAGGTGTTTCATTCAAGGAGAAGGAGAGGAGGGGGAAGCGGCTGCCATACATCGTCGCCTCATACAAAACCCCCAAAGGCAGCATTGAAGTTGACGTGTTCGGTCCAGACCCAAACGTGAGCCAGATAACCTGGATTCTGGAGCTCGTAACCCCCCCATGCGAGTCAATTGAAGAGCTCGAATGGTGGATTAGAACCCTTTACAGTGCGGCATACGCCTCCCTCCCCCCAGGATGCTCCCTCATCTCCATAGGATTCAACCCGCTTGAGGAAGAGTACAGGAGCGGGGTGACCTTCGGGGACCACTACCATATAGGTGGAATGAGAAGGCAGGACGTGCCTGCGATATATAACATGATAAGGGCATTCGTCCCCCACATGATAGCTCTCACAGCAAACTCTCCCTTCATCAGGGAGGGAGTTACGGGCATCGTCAAGGTGCAGAGGAGGGGGAAAACAACAATACTCGGGAAGGACTGCGTTCGCGACATCAGGCTCAAGTACAACGTGAGCCAGGTTGGCCCAGCGGACAAGGACCACTACATCCCGTACCTCGAATCCTTGGACAGGCGTCTCTTCGACAGGGTGGTAATGAGGGAGCCTCCAGATGATAGGTACGTGGACGTCTTCCCCTTCACAGACTACGGGACGATTGAAGTCAGGGTTTTTGACTCACAGTTCAGCGTGGCGAGGAGGCTGGCGGTGGTAGCGCTTCTCCAGGCCCTAGCCCTCAAAGCCATCAGGCTTAGCAGCAAGGAGGTCAGGGTTCCAAACGTCAGCTCAAGCGTGCTCGTCGAAAACAGGGAAAAAGCCATCCTATACGCTCTGCTAGGGAAGTTTTTCCCTGACAGGGGGTTGCAGGGGAGGGCGGCCTCGCTCTACAACGCTTCACCCTCAGGAACCCCTTACACTAAGCTTTTCGAAGCAGTCCGGGGAATGCTAGAATACGTGAAAGAAGAGGTTGAAGAGCTCGGCCTCCAAGAATACCTGAAACCCTTCCTCGTCTCCGTCTACGGCTCAAAGCGCCTTGAACCACCGTGCTCTCCAGCGGACTACCTCCTGTACCTCTACGACTCGTCCGGCGGAAACATGGACTCCGTAGTCCGTAGCCTGATAGAGATCACTCATAAATACTGCACTGGCCCCGGAGACCCAGTCCTCGAAGCCTTCGGGGAGGCTGAAGTAGTAGTCGCGGAGACGCCTCGCCCAGCGGTCAAAGTGTCCATGAATGCGGAGACATCAGCCTCCATGGTAGTCGCGGGGGAAAAAATACCCTTCACCGTAGAGTTGGAGGGGGAAAGAGACGTTGAAGCAACGCTGATAGCTAAGGTGGTTCTCGCTGAGAGAGACGAAGCCCTCCAAGCCGCCATAAAAAATGTAACGCTAAAGGCGGGTAGGCTCGTTAAGGTTACAGGATCGCAGCTTCCCTTAACAATCCCCCTCAAGGCGTTTCAGGGAGTTAAGGCGTGCCGCCTGAAGTTCACCCTGAAAGGCGAGGGCGTGGACGCGTGCGAAGCCGAAACTAGAACATTCAGGGCTGTCGCGACCCCCAACGTCAAAATTACAGCCGAAGCCCCGCCGAAGACCATCACAAAGGGAGAAAAAAGGGAGCTCAAGGTGAGGGTGGAAAGCAAAACACCTGCGTTCAAGGGAGAATATCAAGTAATGGTTCTCGCGGAAAAACCCGGGAAGACCACCCCCATCATAACCAAGAGGATAAGCCCTCCCGGAGTGGTAAGCGTGCCACTCCCCTCAAGCAGAGAAGAACAGTACTCGCTCAGGATCCAAGTGTCCTACATGGGCGAGCAAGTGGCAGAACACAGAACCCCACCAATAAAAGTGGAAAAAGTGGTTGAGAAGCCAGCTAAGCCTACCATGGCAGAAGTTCCACGGGAAGAAGCGGCTGTGGCGAAGGCGGTGAAGCCGGCTGCGCCACCCACCATAGCGCCCAGAAGGACAGAGGCGGTTGCTGTTAAAGTGGAGGAAGCCAAGCCCAAGGTTAGAGTGGTTACGACGTTCACCCCTCCCACGCAGGCAAAGCAAGCGGAGCTAGGGGCCCCCCAGATAAGCGCTAGTACGCCGACAGCCCCAAAACCGCCTGCTATGGCACGGCCGAAGGCTCCCGCTCCAAGAGCTCCAAGCGCTGTTAAGCCTCCTAAGCCTGCCCGCCCATTAAGGCCACCAGCACGCCCCCAAGTTTCCACCAAGGATAAATACGGAATAACTAAACGTAAAAAGGCTGCTCCCGCCGGAGTTAGGGTTTCGAGGACTGTGGACGTATCCCGCGTTTCGCTTAAGCCCCGGGTGAGCGCGTCTGGCGACGTCCTCAACTCCATCGTCAAGTGGGGTGAAACATGTAAAGCTGTTTTCGAGCTCAGAAACCTAAACCCGGAGGTGGTGGGCCCATTTTTTGTTGAAGTCATGGTGGAGGGGGAGGAGGAGAAGCTACTGGACTTCAGGGAGCTGACTGTGAAGCAGTCTGAGAAGCTAACATACAAGGTTAAAGCTGGAAAAGATGTTAAGGGAGAGCGTTTCGCCTTCAGATGCCGCATACTCCATGGCGAAGCAGTTTTAGCAGAGTGTAAGACGAGAAGCGTGCAAGTTAGCCCCCTACCAGTTAAGGACGCAGTTAAGGTTGTGGGCGTCGACTACCCTAGGGAGGCAGCGGCCTCCTCAACTATTGTCGTTAAGTTCAAGGTGGATGTTAAAGGCATCGTGAAGCCCGTTAAGCTAGCTGTCTCCGCGGCGACCGACACTGTGGCGAGGAAAGAGTATGTTGTGAGCGAGGGAAAACACGTCTTGCCCATCGCAGTCAAAGCATGGAGGGAAAAGGGAAAACACGAGCTGAAGTTAAGCTTGGACGCTGAAGGAGTAAAACTCTACAGGAAAGAACTGGCAGTACAAACGCTCCCTCAACCCCCAGCCACCGCCAGCATAGCTCTAGAATCAAAAAACCCGCATGCAGGAAGCCAGATCAAGTACATCCTCAAAATAAAGAATAACGACGACCAGCAAGCGGAGGTCAAGGGGGAGGTCAGCCTCATCACGCTCCAAGGAGAGCTGGAAGCGGAGGACAAAATCAACCTCAAACTCAAACCGAGAAGAGAAACCGAAATCCGCGGAAAAATCGAAACCCCCCCGTGGATCACGGGAAAGCACGTGTACCTGCAAGCCACACTGCAACTTAAAACCCGAAAAGGTATCCACACCCTAACGGAAACGTCACCCCCCATCACGATAACCCCCCCACCCAGCCCCCTCGTAAAGGTCACATTCACCAAAACTCCATCCACAGTTAAGGAGGAACAGAAAGTCAAGCTGACAATTAACGTGAAAAAGAAAATTCCATCACCAATTCAGGTGAACCTAACAGCGACCACACCGACATCAACACAAAAAGTCTGGAGCGGAAAAATCAAACAACAAGAAAAAACCATAACCGTAACGTGGAAAACCCCACGAACACCAAACCCCACACTTATCCACCTGAAAACAGAAGTCTACACTGAAGGAAGACTACTACCACCCGAAGTCGCACAAGCACCAATACAAAAAATAAAAATAACGAAAAACACATAATTTCAATCCCCTATATAGGATTTTGGCTTTTGAAAGGTGAAGCAGGACACGACAAATTTTCAATTCCCATGATTTTTGTTTTTGAAATGGTTTGTTGTTTTGTTTGTTTTGTGGGTGGTTTTTCGATTATCTATTTTTTGTTTTTTAGGGGGGTTTGTTGGGTGGTTGGTTTGTGGTATGGTTTTTTCTGGGTTTTTGCTGGGTTTCTGGTTTCTTTGTTGGTGGTTGGATGTGGTTTTTAGTGGGTTTTTCGAAGGTTGGTTTTTTTGGGTGTGTTTTGGCTGTGTGGGTTGCTTTTTGTTTTTGGCTGTGGCTGGGGGTGTGGTGTTTTGAGGCGGGCTTGGGTGGGTTGGTGGTTGAAGTTTTGGTTGGGTGATTGGTTTCTGTTTTTTGGGTGGCTTCTTTTTGTTTGGGGTTTGTTGTTTTTAGGTTTTTGTTGTGTTATGTTTTTCTTTGGCGGGTGCTTGGTGTTGGAGTGGGTGAGGTTTGTTGGGTGGTTAGTGGAGTGGTCTCCTTGGTTATGGGGTGGTGTGTGGGGTTCCAGACTAAGTATGGATAAGTTTGATCCATGCTTAGTCTTTGGGGTTCACAAGCCTCAAAGCCCCTCACGAGTTCATCGGAGCTTACATCAGCCTCACCCCCCGTCAGGGTGAACCCCCCCCACCTCTTCATAAGCTCAGTAAAGAGCTTTAGAGATGGAGAAAGACCCTCCACCTGAAGATATAAGTTTAAGCACGCGTTAAACTGCCTATCTATTTTTAACCCACAGTTCTTACACTCGTAGAGTGCTCCCTTCGGGGCATTAACCATCCCACACCTGGAGCACCTCCTACTCGAGTTGTACGGGCTTAGAAGCCGGACTCTAGACTTGTAGCTCATCAAACCAATTATAGTTCTCCAATCGCTTTTTGCAATGTTTCTATTATGAGTTCTCGACTTGTTGAGCATTTTCTCCTTGTTGAGGTCTTCGAAGCCGTGAACGTAACCTTTGAACGCCTCAGCAATCACTCTCGTTACCTTATGAATAAAGTCTCTTGCTCTGTTCCTCTCCCTGTTCGAGTATTTCTCCAGAACTCTCCTCAAGGATGGTTTTTTTGAAGCCTTAATTTGCAGTCTCCGCCTCTTCAACTCATAAACTCTATGTATGTGGAAGAGCCTTCTAAGATCAACTCTTATCCATCCTATTTCTGGGTTGAAGCCGTCGATGCTCCTCTCATTACAGTCCCACACAATTATCCCTTTCGGCTCCCCAACCCTCTTGAACCTAAAAGTAATGGTTAGGAATTTCTCGTTGAGGATTAGCTCCCCCATCTCCCCCTTAGCCCTACTCCAGAACCAAGCATTCGAAACATCGAAAACGAGGTGTTCCTTGAATGGTCTTACGCTTATCTTGATCTTACCGTTCTTGTAGGAATATAGTGTTTTCTTCACTCTGACGAACTTCTTCCTCACGACTGGCTTCGCTCTAGTTCTCCTCCCCTTCAAGTAGTTTCTCCTCCAAGACTTTAATTGAATATGCTTGCTTGATTGCAGAGTCAACGTAGTGAGCGCAGAAAACCCAGTTAAGTAAAGAGTTTCTTAAGTTTCGCTTGAATTCGCTGCTCTTGAATTATTGGAATTGACCTTTTCCTATTCTTAATGACTTTCTCCTTCCAAGTTATGTTTTTCCAGATCTCGTCAATTGCTCTCTGAAGTAGCCACCTGTAAGCCTCTAAGAACCATTTAACGTCGCAATTATGCTTTACTTTGTAAGATCTATTGATACGAGCTTTCTGACACCGCTAACGACCTCTTTATATCTATTACTCCTCATTCCGTAGAGTTTTCCAGCGAAGTGCGAGACAATAGTTATTAGATCGTCGACGAGCTCCTCTTGTGGTGTCTTCGCTTCGTGGTTTACCACTTCTATCTCAGCTCCAAAGGTTGAGAACAGCCTTCTCAGAGTTTTAAATCCAAACCTCGTCAGCCTATCTTCGTAGGCAACTACCACTTTGGAAACTTTTCTTTCTGAAACCATGTCTAGGAGCTTCAGGAAGTTCTTTCTCATCTCGCTAAGCCCAGAGCCAATGTCCATGAGTATTTGGACCTCCATAGCCTTTCTCTTCCGCATAGGTTAAGATCAGCTGTTTTTGTCTCTCTAAGTCGTCTTTCTGTGTTGAAGATGAGACCCTCACATATCCAACGATTACCCTCTCCTCTTTCAATCCCAGAATGTGTTTTATCTCGCTTTCAGGAATCCTCCTTCGACCACCAATAGTTCTGACACATCTTATCTTTCCTTGCCTATCCCACTGCTGGATCGTCCATGTGGTGGCTGCAAGGAGCTTCTTGGCTTCTTTAAGCGTGTAAAGCCTCTCAGCCATCAATAGCTTATCTATACTTACAACTATTTAAACATTTCTACTTAGAAACTGCTAACTACGGCGGTTCGAAGAGGTTGAGCGAATAGAGGCGGAGGTCTTCGAGGAGGTAAGGCGAAAATACACTCTTGAATCGCTCAAAAGCGACTCTGTCGTGAGGGCTTACAGGGACTTCTACTGGCGCCTCTCAATCGACCCGACTAAGCAGAGGCCGGCGTCAGAGGCGCTCATAAGGAGGGTGCTGGGGGGCGGAAACATGTGGCGCATCAACAAGTTTGTTAACGCGTACAACCTTGCGTCAGCCATGACTGGAGTAACGCTTGGAGCTTACGACGCGGGCAGGGTCAGAGGTGGACTTGCTGTGAGGTTCGCGGAGCCGGGAGAGCGATTCCAAGGGATAGGTGCGTCTTCCCCTAAGCTCCTCAGCGGAAACGAAATAGTAGTCTCGGACGAGGAGGGAATAGTG
>JAHAWR010000053.1:8684-9584 GCA_018383835.1 Candidatus Jordarchaeia archaeon
AGGGACTCTGAGAGGACGAAGATAACGGAGGAGACGCGGGAAGCCATACTTGTAGCCTACGGGGTTCTCGGGGTTCCGATGAGCCTCCTCGAGGAGGCGGTGGACGCCACGGACAGAATAACCAGAGCAGTGTCGGCGGGCAGGCTTAAATGCTACTTCGTGTCGAGGCCATCAGCCTGAACCTGCACTCCTCGACGCCGAACACGTCTTCAAACTCCACGTTGACCTCCCTGCCGATCAGTGAATGAGGCGGTAGGTCCAGCTCCAAGTTGGCGGATTTACCAGCCTCCAGCCCCTCCAGAGACACGGTCAGCCCGCCAAGATTAACGGTAACGTTAACGCATCCTCCCCCCTCGTTGAGCAAGACAAGAAAGCTCTTCCCTCCATCCTCCTTGACTAGGAGCCTTAGGCGGGGTGCAAGCCCCAGTGCGAGGTTGAGGAGCCTCAATGCATCCGCACTCCTCCCCCTAGCCGCCCTCACCACCACGTCAACTATTATGGGAACCAGCTTCTGCGCCTCCCTCACCCTTCTCCCTCTCGAGAGGGCAACCGCAAGCCTCACTACGGACGGGGACGCCTCCCCCTTTTCAGCCATGAGGCGTGCCTCTTCAGCCAGCTTAAATCCCTCCCACCTACCCTCCTCCACTAGGAGCGAGGCCGTATGGGCTAGGAGGTCTATTTTGCTCTCTCTGTCTGGGAGACACTCTAACAGTTTGAGCACCACCCCCGGCTCCTTGGAAGAAGCCAAGTGCCTCGAAAGCTCAGCAAGGAGTTCGCTTGAGCTTAGCTCAGCAGCCAGCTTAGCCGCCTCCTTAAAGCACTCCTCCGCCCTCTCCGCCCTCCCAATCTTCGACCACGCAGCCGCAGCCCTCACCAGCACTAAAGCCCTTTCCTCCCTCC
>JAHAWR010000057.1 GCA_018383835.1 Candidatus Jordarchaeia archaeon
CTTACGGGTAGAGTAATAGTTAGCACCATCAAGGCTGGAGTTGGGGGAGAGTTCCCGAGGCTACGCGCCCTCATAAGGATCGCGAAGCACATAGTGGAGCTGGAAAGGTTCGGCGAAATGTGGAGGAGCTTCGTTGGAAAAAGGAAGTTCGGAGCCAGCGTGGCCAACTCGTTGAGGGAACACTGGGGGGTGGAGACGCTCTCAGCCCACTCGATATTTGAAAACAAGAACCACCGCATACTGGTCGAGCGCCTACAAAAGATGGCGGAGAGGCTTAGAGGAGAAGGACACAGCAGCCTAGCCGATGCACTGGAAAACGTGGCTGCATCCTACCACCTGGCCTCAACGCTCCCAGACGGAACGTTTCTCCCCTGCTCAGCGTGGACTTGGACCCTCTACAGCTACAGGGGTGGTAAGGGAGTCCCGCCTGCGTTCATCACATACGTCGAAAGGGACTGGGCAACGAGAGACCTCTTAAACGAGCTCTTCAGGCGTGCAGGCATAAGCGAGGATGAACTCGACAAAACCGTAACGGAGCTCATAAGACGCGGAAAAGAACCGGAAAACGTGATCAAACAGTTCTTCGAGTGACACTACACAATCTTCCTCCTTAAATTTTTCACGTCCCCAAACACCGAACCCCCCTTTACTTAATTTCACCTCCTCTAGAAGCGAGACTACGGTGCCAGCCAGTAACTCAGCCACCTAAACATTTTAGGTTCTCTTTTTCACATTTTAGGTCGGCTTAAACAAACAGGACCCCAGCTGAACTGCTAAAAAGAGGGGCATTTCCCCATTCTTCCACCTCTAGAAGAGGAAGGGAACTCTTTTCTGTTTCGGTTCACGCTTTCTGCTGGAAAAGAAGAAGTAATTTCCCGGTGTGGTGGCAGTCTTCAAGTTTACATGTTCGGGAAGCTATTATTTTTGCGCGGGATGCTCTCTTTTCGATGCTTGGAACGCCCGGATGGCTACCTCCTTATCCACGTCCTTGTAGTCCAGTATTCCGGGGTGTTGGGTGCAGCCGGAGGAGTGCATTATAAGGTGGTACTCCTCTCCATTTTTGACCATGTAGTAACGGATTGTGCAGCAGTTCCGCTTCTCGTACTGTAGTATTTGCGCGTACCAGTCACATGTTATCGTAAAGTAACTGTACTGCTTCACCCCCTCGAGGGTTCGCCTGTTTCCTGCAGCCTCTAACCTGCCAAACTTTGGGAGACGGTAATAAACCGGGCCTTCAAACCAAATCTCAAGCTTCACCATTCCACCATCCAGAGAAACATAATTGAACCATTTTTGTAAATTTTTCGGTTAAACCACAGCTTCTAGGACACAAGGAGTGAAGCCACCGTAGAGAGAGGCGCACCCCACTTTTACATACTTTACGCTAAGGAATCATTTTAATGGAGAAGCGGGAATAATGTCTCAGAACCGTGGAATCTGGCTGGAGGGGATTCGTTATGGCGGCGCTGGCTTTTATCTTATCTGAACCGTTACCCTTTTGAGGCCGGTTCTCCATAATAGGGGAGGGGTGTCGGAGCTTGCAATTGGCTGGTATAGGTATTGCTTTATCCTTTGGGGTTGTTGCCCTCTGGCTTTTTGAGTTCGGCGTCCTAGGCGGAGGTGGGCTGGCCGTTTTCACCTTTATCTTGCTCATGCTCATCGCAGGTTTTCCGTCGGCTTTCTCCGAGGCGGCACTAGCGCCCTTCGCGCCGACTCTTCCGGGCTCGCTGAGGAGGCTAAGCGGGAGGATGGAGGTTGTGGGGTGGCTGGCGCTGGTGAATGCAGTATGGCTTGCAGGGACGCTGAGCATTGTTCTCGGCTTAATGCTGGCAACCCAGCTACTCGTAGGGTTTCTTCCAGCTCCGTGGCTTGGGAGGGCAGCTGCCACCCAGCTCGCCTCCCTCCTGCTCTGGCACCTGAGTGGGCACCGCGCCGCCGGAGTCGCGGCCTTCTGGGCTACAACGGCGGCCCTAATGTTCGCCTACAGCACTGCACGTGGAAAAGGGAAAATTGCTGAGGGTGTAGTGCTTGTGGCGGCAGCGTCTTTAGTCGCCTTCGTGGCTTTGAGTGTAGCTCTGCCCGGCGGGGTTAACCCCGGGGTGAATTATGTCGCTGAAGGAGGGAGGTGGGGGTTGTCGCCTTTGATGCTCGCTGTTCCGGTTCTGAGTGCCGGTGCAGGTATGGGCGTAATTTTCCGAAACGTGAGGAGCGAGGCTGGTGCGGGCTTCCAGCTGGTAACTTACCCTCTAGCGGTGGTGGGCGCTGTTTTCCTGTCGGCGATGGCGTTCTTTAGTAGTGGAGGAGCTTCGGGTATGGTTGACGCGGCGCGGTGGATGCTGGTGCCGGCGGTGCCGTTGGACGTCTTTTCGTGGTGGCTGGCGTCCTCGGCTACGCTTTCTATGTGCTACGGCGCTTTGGGGGGTGCAGTATCGGAGCTCTTTGTTTGTGCTTCCACGCTTGTGGCAGCCTTCGGCTGTGCTGCTGCGCTAGGCTCGGTGTCCGCGGCGATCCGTGAAGAGTTGAAGGTTGGCGGGTGGCTTGCGTTTACCCTGTCGGCGGTGCCGGCTGTTGCCCTAAGCGTACTGTTCACCCTCGTCCCCCTCTGGGTTCATCTTGTTTTCTTAGAGTGGTGGTTCGTGTGCGTCACAGTGTGCGTCGTTGCGCTGGCCGAAGTTTTGGTTGTCGGCTGGATTATCGGGGTGAAACGGGCATTCAAGCAGTTCGACCTGAACCCTCCATTAATGCTTCAAGAGTGTTTGAATTTGGTTTTCCGCTTCGCAGCCCCGGCGGCACTGGTGGCGGCCATCATTGTATCCGTCCTTTCATCGTGGCAGCAGGTTTACGTGCTCACGCCCCCCCTCACTCCCCTAATTCCCCTTCTTCCCCAAGACGTTTCGTCGGCTTTCACGTGCTCATCGGCGGCGTGGTTCTCGGCGAGCATAGTTGCCGCGTTCACGCTTAAAGCAGCCGCAAAATGGAGGAGGAAGAATGATTAAGAGATTCTTCAGGCTCCTTTCAAGGTACGACTCTTACGGGGCAGTCATACTGGTTTTGTTGTCCACTCTCCTCGGCTCGGCTGTTGCAGCCATGCTTAAGAGGGAGGGGTTTCTGACGCCGCTGGCCGCTTTGACCATAGTGTTCGTCACAGCACTGTCACTTGGAGGCTTCACCGCGCTACTCTACCTCGAGTATCTCAGAAAAAGGGAAGGCTAGACATCTAATTTTGCGGCGTCAGACTGGAGAGACCAGTACTCGCAGTATTTCTCCGGCGGCTTCCCGGCAACCTCCACTCTAGAAGCTTTTTCACTCCACTCCTTGTACCTTTCGTACGCCGCCTTGAAGCAGCTCTCCGTGACCTCCCTCAGAACCCTTCTTCTTTCGTCTGCCGGTAGACTTAGGCTCCTTTCCCTAGCCTTGTAAGCGTCCTCTACAAATTTTTTCTGGAGGCGTTCGAGCTCAGGCTTCAATAGGCTGACCAGCTGATTGTAGCCTTTCATGTGTACTGTGCGTGCCATTTTCTCGTGAATCCACCATGGGGAGTCGGCGCTGAAAACCCCATTGCCCCTGCCCAGCTCCTCCGGAACACCGACGCCGCCCACATATACTGGTATGTAGAGGCTGAGGCATGGAGACGATGATGAGGCGAACCAGTGGACTTGCCCGTGGGGTGCTAAGTGTCCAACGTAGCTTCCGGCAGTGTTGCTCACGACGCTTGGGCCAGCGTGCATGCATATTGTAGCCTTCGTCTGGCTCCACGGATCCCACTCCCCTCCCCCGTGATCCCTCAGAAAGCCCATCATGAACTCAACATTTATGCTCCCCTTGTTTTCCCTGAGCAGCTCCATAGACCTAGCGAACCTTTCGCTGCACATCGTTATAGCGTCCATTTGGGGGTCACCGTAGCAGCGGGCGAAGTCGAAGTCCTTCCTGGAGTCACACCACCCCATGTCTATGGCGTGCTCTACTAATCCGGGCGACGCCATGTCCCACCTGTCCCTTATGGTGTAGCCGTTAGAGATTGAGCGCACATCCCTAACTTTCTCGGCGACCCAGAACCTGTCAGCCGTCTCAAGCACCCAAGCCTCCCTTGTGTCAGCTATTATGAAGGAGTTGTGGTATAGTAGCTCGAAGTCCTTGTTGGCTGACCCGCCCTGACCGTACCTTTCAATCAAATCAACTATGACTTGCAAGGCTTTGCGGGCGCTGTCAGCCCTCTCGAGAGAGAGCCTCAGCAGATCCATTCCTAGGAGACCTGTTTTCCTGTAGGGCTCCTTAGACCAGACTGCCTCGTTCCCTACGGCGACACCATACTCGTTGACGCCCATCTCAGCCCCCCAAATCCAGTAGGGGGAAGACAAAACCACCTCATAGGTCTCGGGAACCTGAGGAACATCGATGTAGGTGCACCTGATCACATCGCCCTCAGGATGCTCCATGCGTGGAAAATACCTTAAAACCTGCGCCTCGTTCGGGGAGCGGTCACTGTTTTTCCCAAATATAACCGAGCCATCCTCGGTCGAGTTACCGAGAGCCACGAGCGTGTCGCACATTCACAACACCCAAACAAGAGATGATCGAAATCTTTTATTAGTTCTGCGGAAGCCATGGGGAACCACAACCGAAACAGCTACTCTCCTAAAGAAGGGTGGCCATCTCTGAGAACGCTACTTCACTCACTTTTAAGTCCTAGTCCTGTTAGAGGATTACCGGAAATCATGGCGTGGATCTCATCCCTCTTTTCTTAGCATCCTCTGTAATCCAGACGGCAATCTCGAACCCCCTGATCTTTTGACTACCGTTCCCAGCCTTTGGTTAGAATGCTTCTTGCAGTGTCTTATCGAAGCTTACCCCGGGATTTAACCTAGTGCTTCTTGTATGCTCCTGAAGCTAAGTATCCGTGGTTAGCTTAATTTGTTTCGGTGGTTCAGCTTGTTCAACTAGTGAATTTTCTTTCCCGTCCAGCACAACCACGAGCCTGCTGAAGGTTCCAAGCCCCATGAGGGATTCGCGGTTCCCCTTGAATGTTTCAACCTTCATAGGGTTCTCCCAACTCCGGGAGTTCAACTTCAACCATGAATGCCCTCAGGGGCACCACGTCCCCAGAAACAGCTTCACCAACACTCTACTCGCTTATAGGAGACTCAAACCCGTCTAGGCCAAGTTTAACGTAGTCATCATAACTCAGAAGCAGTTCTCCATCATCCCCGTGGACCCCGACACATATTCCCCCTGGGAGACGGCCAAATGGGGGTAGACTGCAATCCACAAGTGCGGAGCATGGGTTCCGGCTTCTTCAACGTAACCTTTTCAAAACGTTACACGTCATCTTCCAACCGGGCCTCCTCCAGCGTCTTACCCAAAGCACCCTTGCCGAAACCGAACATCTTCATTGCAGCCTCCTAAACCTTCTCTCCAGCTCGTCCGGCCCAACTCCCTTAATAACCCCCAATAAATCGTCCTCGGCACATAAGGACAAAAGGACATGAATACTTGTCTGCACTGATACACGGGCAACACAAGTGAATCTCAGTATACTGAGACCTTCGCCACGCCTTTCACTTTTAGAAACTCGGGTATTAGTTCACCTGGAATCTTCCTGTCAGCTATCACTGTCAGCTTCGGGTCGGGGCTGAGTTCAGGGTCATCGGTGAGCACCTGCCTTATGCTCACGCCGTTCTGCGCCAGAATAGAAGTCACTCCAGCCACTATGCCAACTGTTTTTGGGTCTACGGGTGTTATCTCGACCACTCCGAGGTTGAGGGGGCGCGCAACCTCCCTGAGGGACGCGCCAGCGTTTCTTATCAGGGAGAATATGGTTCTGAGCTCCTCGTCATCAGTTATCATTTTCACTGTTTCCACGACCGTCCTCCTGTCGACGCACGCGACCCTCGCCACCCTTACTGGCGGCACCTCGATCTCGTTGCAGAATATTTTGCCATCCCTGACGCTTAGCCCGTTCTCGACGAGAACCTTTGCCACGTTGAGCCTTTTTGGGTGGTCGCTGAAGTATCGGGCTATTTTGCTCCACAACCCCACCACCATGTACATTTATGTACACGCAAGATTTAAATTTAACTCGAAAAAATGATTCTGAACGTAAACGCAGGGAAACCGGAGAAGTGGAATTATGCCGTCGAGAAAAATTGTGCTCGACGAGGACGAGCTACCCAAGCAGTGGTATAACATTTTACCCGACCTGCCGAGGCCCCTGCCGCCACCACTCGGCCCCGACGGGAACCCGGTGAACCCGAGCATGCTCGAGAAGATTTTCGCCAAGGAGCTAGTGAGGCAGGAGGTAAGCCAAGAGAGGTGGGTGAGGATCCCTGAGGAGGTAAGGGAAATATACATGGTGTGGAGGCCCACGCCCCTCTACAGGGCTGTCAGGCTTGAGAGGGCGCTTAAAACCCCCGCGAAAATATACTTCAAGAACGAGGGCGTGAGCCCTCCAGGGAGCCACAAGCCTAACACGGCGGTCGCCCAAGCTTATTACAACATGAAGGAGGGGGTTGAGAGGCTCACCACCGAGACCGGAGCGGGCCAGTGGGGTTCAGCGCTGGCATTCAGCTGCTGCCTCTTCGGGTTGAAGACGACTGTTTACATGGTTAAGGCGAGCTACCAGCAGAAGCCCTACAGGAAGGTGTTAATGGAAACTTGGGGAGCTGAGGTGCTTGCGAGCCCAAGCGAGAAGACGGAGTTCGGCAGAAGGATTCTGAGAAGCGACCCGGACAACCTGGGCAGCCTTGGGATAGCGATAAGTGAGGCGATAGAGGATGCGCTTAGCAGCGAGAACACCAAGTACACCCTAGGGAGCGTGCTTAACCACGTGTTGATGCACCAGACGGTGATAGGGCTCGAGGCTAAGAAGCAGTTTGAACTAGTCGACGACTACCCCGACATAGTCATAGGCTGCATAGGGGGAGGAAGCAGCTTCTCAGGCACATTCTGGCCATTCTACTACGACAAGGTGACGGGGAAGGCGCCGAAGGACGTGAAGTTCTTAGCAGTGGAACCTAAAGCCTGCCCCTCGGTCACCAAGGGGGAATACATTTACGACCATGGAGACGCCGCTAGGCTGACCCCTCTGTTGAAGATGCACACGCTGGGGCACACCTATGTTCCTCCTCCGATCCATGCTGGCGGGCTGAGGTACCACGGCATGGCTCCAACGCTCTGCCTGCTAAAAGTTGAGGGCTACGTGGACGCGGTGGCATATGACCAAGTTGAGGTCTTCGAAGCAGCTACACTTTTCGCCAGAACCGAGGGGCTCCTGCCGGCGCCCGAGCCAGCCCACGCTATAAAGGCAGCGATAGACGAGGCGATCAGGTGCAGGGAGACGAACGAGGAGAAGACGATATTCTTCCCACTGTGTGGACACGGGTTCTTCGACCTTCAAGCCTACGACGCGTACAACAGCGGGAAACTTCAGTCCTACGAGTACCCGGAGGAGAAAGTGAGGGAAGCGATAAGACAGTTAAAAGAGATGTATCCATGGGTGACGTCAAAGTGACACCAAAAAAGCTGGAGGAAGCCTGGCTTCCATCTAAGATCTTTTATTCCTATTCCTCTTCCCTCGAGTGGTTGTTAGAAGATCTTGTATAGTGGAGTGTTTTTATCTTCTGGCTCATAGCCCTCCGATGTGAGGCTGTATGTGAGTATGGCGTCTGCCATGGCGCATGCCGGGAACACTGCTTCTGCAAGCTTAACCGGGCCATATAATATGAAGTCTGCTCCAAAGCACCGGGTGAAGACGCAGAGGGATGCCAGACACGTCTTTTTGGCTTGGGGGGCTAGCTCGTTAATCCGATGCCAAGTGTTGAGGGCGTTTGCGGGCGAGCAGCCGCTCGGAAGGCCTAGGGCGTCCTTCACCGCCCTTATGGATTCTGCTGCGTACGCCATGCTCGCCACGTCTAGCAGTGAGACGTCCACGAGCACGTTCCTGACACCTGCCTTCTCCGCCTTCATAAGTAGTGGCTCGCTTTCTCCATGAAGCAGATTCAGCTTCTCTTCGGGTGAGAACTCGCACTCACTGAATGCTAGGAGAACGGCGCTCTTCAACTCTATCTCTTTCAGCGCTTCGATTTCCCTCGTTCCGGAGTCTGGTGTTATCGAGTTGTAGACGATGCGCTCTCTTAGCCCTACTTCGACGGCGTGCCTGCACGCCTCAAGCCGGGCCTCGGGTGAGGGGGAGTCAACGAGGATTGGTGCATCGGTCACGCTTGACACGAAGTCCAAGTATTTGATAAGTGCTTCGCCCGTCCGCCCTACGACGTCGACCATGCAGGGGTTCCCTGTAGAGTCGGAGAGCTCGTCCTGCCTCAGCAGAGCGGCCTCAGCCTTCTCTCTGTCTATGACTCCCTTGAGTGGATCCTTCACGGCGCTATCTCCTTCGTGGAATATTGTTCCTACGAGCACAGTCGGGTTTTCACCCGGCTGCCCTCCGACCCGAACACCGGCCACCCTGAAAATTCTTTGGGGAGACCTAAAGCGGAGAAGCATGCTTCCGGCTCCTAGCTTACTCCCAGCAGCTCCTTCGCCAGCTTAACTGCCCCTTCGACGTCCGGAGCCCATCCGTCTGCCCCAACGCTTTCAGCCCACTCCTTTGACGTCACAGCGCCCCCGACAATAACCTTGTACTTGTCACGGACACCCATCTCCTTAAGTATCCTGATCAGCTCCTCGAACTTCGTTAGGGCCGGGGTGAAAACTATTGAGACCGCTATAAGGTCTGCCCCGACCTCCTCAGCCTTCTCGTAAAACGCCCAAGGCTCAAGGTTTTCCCCCAAGTCATAGACCTCGAAGCCGTTGATTGCTAGAAAGGTGCTCACAAGGTTCTTCCCTATATTGTGCTTGCTTAGAAGCGTCCCTATGACAACCTTCTTCTTGGCTCCAGCCTTCTCCCTCGGCAGAACCTTCTCAACGAGCTCGATACACTTCCTAGCAATCTTACTCCCCTTAACTAAGTCTGGAATGAACACTTGTCTCCTTTCGAACTTACTACCTAAGTCGTAGAGGCCCTTAACAACACCATCTTCTATTATCTTGACCGGGTCAACGCCTTCCTCCAGAAGTTTCCTTGTTACCTCCTCCGCGTCCTCCCTTACCTCCGTTATCGCCTTTCTGAGGTCTGAAACATCAGTCAAGCAACCACCCCACAATAAATATGTTAGGGCATCCTTTCATTTTTTCGTGATTTCCCTCGCCGCTATGTAGCCGAAGCATATACCTGCGCCTATCGTTATGCCGCTACTCGGATATCCTCCCCCCGACACTGCCGCCGTGACGTTGCCGGCCGCGTACAGTCCGGGTATAGGCTTGTCGTTGTAGTCGAGGACTTGAGC
>JAHAWR010000056.1 GCA_018383835.1 Candidatus Jordarchaeia archaeon
GTCAAACAATATCTCCACGTCCACATACTTGGAAGAAGGTGAGGGGATGAGTGTTTCATATGTGAAGTGTAGGAGGTGTGGGCGCATACAGTTTCCAAGGGCGAGGTGTGTGAACTGTAAGTCTGAGGAGTTCGAGGAGGTGCTCCCAGATTGGAGGTCGGGTAGGCTGCTATCCTTCACGTTCCTCCACGCCCTACCTGGGAGGGTTAGGGGTGAGGCGCCCTGCGCCTTCGGCATAGCAGAGTTCGGCGGGGTGAGGGGGTTCGGCCGGTTGAAAGGTGAAAACCTAAGGATTGGCTTGAGGGTTATGGCGGAGGTGGACGTGGTGGCGGAGGTTGATGGGAAACCTGTCCGCGGACTAGTATTTATTCCGGAGGAGTGAACATGAGTAGGGAGGATCTTGAGGAGAAGCTTAAGAGTTGGAGTGAGAGGGTTGAGCGCTCACTCGCCAAGCAACCTGAGAGGCTTAAGGAGTTTAAGACCGCTTCGGAGATAGAGGTTAAGAGGATTTACACCCCCCTAGACTTCAGCGATAACGAATACTTAGAGAAGCTCGGCTTCCCCGGGGAGTACCCGTTCACTCGGGGGGTTTACGAGACGATGTACCGTGGGCGCCTCTGGACTATGAGGCAGTACGCCGGATTCGGCACCGCCGAGGAGAGCAATAGGAGGTTCAAGTACCTGCTCTCTCAGGGTCAAACGGGGCTGAGCGTCGCCTTCGATCTCCCAACGCAGATGGGATACGACTCCGATCACCCCCTAGCGGCTGGGGAAGTGGGGAGGGTCGGGGTCGCAGTAGACTCACTAAGGGACGTGGAGATATTGTTTGACGGGATACCTCTCGATAAGGTGAGCACCTCTATGACTATAAACGCCCCCACCGCCGTCATTCTAGCCATGTACATTGCATTAGCCGAGAAAAGAGGAGTTCCCCTGTCGGAGCTGCGTGGAACCGTTCAGAACGACATATTGAAGGAGTACATAGCTAGGGGCATGTACATCTTCCCTCCGAAGCCCTCGATGAAGCTCGTGGTTGATGTGATAGAGTACTGCGCTCACAATATGCCGCTCTGGAACCCGATCTCAATCTCCGGGTACCATATAAGGGAGGCTGGCGCCGACGCCGTGCAGGAGGTTGCCTTCACCCTAGCCGACGGCATAGAGTACGTTAGAACAGTCATGGAAAGGGGGCTCGACGTGGACAGGTTCGCCGGAAGGCTTTCCTTCTTCTTCAGCGCCCATAACAACTTCTTTGAGGAGATAGCAAAGTTCAGGGCTGCGAGGAGGCTCTGGGCTAGAATAATGAAGGAGATGTTTGGGGCGAAGAGCAGGGAGGCCATGATGCTAAGGTTCCACGTGCAGACCGCCGGCTCAACACTCACCGCACAGCAGCCCCTCAACAACATCGCAAGAGTTGCCATCCAGGCGCTGGCAGCGGTCTTGGGAGGCGCCCAGTCGCTTCACACTAACTCCTACGATGAAGCATTAGCACTGCCGAGCGAGGAGGCGGTCAAGGTTGCCCTCAGAACCCAGCAGATAATAGCATATGAGATGGGGGTGGCTGACACCATAGACCCTCTTGGAGGCTCATACTATGTTGAGTGGTTGACTGATATGATAGAGGAGGAGGCCCTCAAGTACATCGAGAGGATAGAGAATATGGGGGGAATGGTGGCTGCGATAGAGAAGGGTTACGTTCAGGGGGAGATCTTCAGGAAGGCTTACAGCTTCCAGAAGCAGCTCGAGAGGGGGGAGAAGATTATCGTTGGGGTTAACATGTTCAGGGAGGAGGAGAAGCTTAGGGTTCCGGTGCACAGAATCGACCCATCTGTGGAGGAGAAGGCGAAGAGTAGCTTGGAGAGGCTGAGGAGGGAGAGGGACAACAAGCGGGTGGGGAAGGCGCTGGACAGGGTTAGGAGGGAAAGCGAGAAGGGGGAGGAAAACCTAATGCCGGCAATTATAGAAGCCGTGAAGGCTTACGCTACCCTCGGCGAGGTCTGCGGCGTGCTCAGGGAGGTTTACGGAGAATACCACCCCGACAGCTGGAGGTCGTGGTGAACCAAAAGAGGGGAAGCTGGCTTTAAGCCGAGCCTCAAATTATGAGCCTGAGCCTTGTTCAATCTGGAATTGGAAGCGAGGAAAACAGTAGAAATGAAGCTTAGTTTATTAGTTCTAGGTTGCGGTGTTCTTCGTTTACTGGAAGGCTTTCAAAATACCAGAAGACATTAAAAAGGAAGTGGGGGGGAGGTTATTCTCCTTTGAATTGTGGTGCTCTTTTCTCTAGGAACGCCATGACGCCTTCCATGGCGTCTTTACTTGCGCTTGCTATTGAGGCTAGGGCGCCTTCGAGTATTAGTCCCGTGTTGAGTGGAGCTTCTGCTCCGAAGTTAAGGGCGTACTTTGTGGCGCGTTGGGCTATGGGTGGGCCTTGGGCCAGCTTTAATGCGAATGTTCTGACTTCCTCTTCGAACTTTTCGCGTGGCACTACTTTGTTGACCAGCCCTATCCTGTAGGCTTCTTGGGCGTTTATGGGCTCCGCCATTAGGCAGAGCTCCTTGGCCTTAGCTAGCCCTACTAGGCGTACCAGCCTCTGTGTTCCGCCCCATCCGGGGATGATTCCCCTCTGGAGCTCTGGCTGGCCTATCTGGGCATCCTCTACGGCTATTCTGAAGTCGCATGCCGCCGCAAGCTCACATCCTCCTCCCAGAGCGAAGCCGTTGATGGCTGCTATAACTATCTTGGGGAATCTTTCAATCTTCTGAGTCACCCTCGCCATGTACATTGCTGTCTCGAGCATTGCAGCAACTTGGGCTGCCCCTTTAGTCTGCATCAGCGTCATTGGGAGCGGCTCCTTTAGGTCGGCTCCGGCCGAGAAGAACCTGTCACCTGACCCGGTGATTATCACGACGCGTGCGTCCTTGTCGAACCATAGCTCGTCCAGCGCCCTGTCAAGCTCCTCTATTAGCTTCTGGTTTATGGCGTTTGCCTTCGGCCTGTTGAGGATTATCCACGCTAGTGGTGGCTCCTTCTTTAAAATTAGAGTCTCATACGTTGACAAGACACACCCTCCTTCAACTCACGAATTAGGTGGAAAACGCAACTAACTTATAAGTTTTGCCAAAAACATAAAGAAAGAGACGAGAATTTCGGTGAGACAATTGACAGGTATAAGGTGATAGACAGCGTAGTGTTCTATAAGTTAGCGTTACCTCTGCACCAAATTTTCCATGTCGGGCGGCTTCAAACTTGGAGACGTGAACCTGACGTTTCTCGGCGGTTTAGCCTCCATAACCCTCGGGGAGGAGTCAATTTTTTAATATGGCCGGGCAACAATTGAAGTGAGGGATCTTCAGTTATTGTGGATGGGGATTTATGTGTTGGCTGAGGATGAGGTTGTCGTGAAGGTTGCGAGGGTTCTTCTTGAGTCTAGGTATGCGGTGGCGTTTACGGGTGCGGGGGTCTCGACGGAGTCGGGTATCCCTGATTTTAGGGGGCCATCTGGGATATGGACGAAGAACCCTGAAGCTGAGAGGAGGGCTTACGAGGTTTATGACAAGTTCCTCAGGGATCCGAGGGCTTACTGGGAGGACGTTTTGAGGGGGCCGTCTCTCATGGGGGATATTTGGCATGCCAAGCCGAACCCATCGCACTATGCACTCGCCGAACTGGAAAAAATGGGGATTCTGAAGTGTGTGGTCACACAGAATATCGACAACCTACACCAGAAGGCTGGCAGCAGCAACGTCATAGATTTCCACGGGAACGTCTTTAAGCTTCGCTGCGTGAAGTGTGGGGAAAGGTATGAGCGGTTAAACGTCGACTTAAAGGAGGTCTTGTCGAGGGGGAACATGCCTAGGTGTGACAGATGTAACTACCCGCTGAAGTCAGACGTGGTCTACTTTGGTGAGCCCATTCCGCACGACGCCTATGAGAGGAGCCTTGAGGAGGTCAGGAAGTGTGACGTCATGATAGTTGCTGGAACATCGGCAGTGGTGTACCCGGCAGCGTACCTTCCGAGGTTCGCGAAGCTCAAGCCTAACCCCGCAGTCATAATAGAAGTTAACGCCCAGCCTACATCTCTAACAGAGGAGGTGACGGACTACTTCATCCAAGGCATGACAGGAAAGATTCTTCCAAGGATAGCTGATGAAGTTAAACGGTTAGCAGAAAAGCGGTAATGAGAAACCAAAAACCGAAACAAGGAAAAAATTGTTTGGCAGCACCTGAGGAGGTAGCTATTGCTTTGTAAAACCATCTTAAAGTTCAACTGGGACGCCACAGTAATGCTGTTCCGCTAGATTTCTCTTAGACTTAGTGTGTTCACATAGCTCTTGGCTCTTTCTCTAAGTTTCTCGTCCTCCGTTACTAGCGTAAGATTGTTGTTTTTTGCCGCGAAAGCATATGAGGCGTCATAGAATGTGACTCCTAGCCTAGCTGCAATCTTGATTATTTCCTCCTCCTGGCAGTCTAACTTAACCTTTTTAAGTAACTTTAACACCCTCTTGACCAAAAGGACTAGCTTGGCAACCTCTGCGTCGCCTATGTCCCTCAAGAGAGACATCCTCTTCCACAGGGTGTTTCCCACCTCATAAACAGCTAAGTCTATGGTGTAGTTCCCCTGTAGAACACTCACTTTCTTCTCCACTATTGCCTCGAATATGGAGGAGGCGTCAAATAGGAGGCTCATCTGGAATCCCTGTCTTCTCTGATACTTTTCACGACAAAGTCCTTGGAGAACTTATTTAAGATAGCGTCCAGCCCACTTAACTCTCTTTCGATTTCCTCTAACTCCCTCCTTCTCAGCTCTTCATCTATAGCCCTCCTGAGCACTTCTGAGGGCTTTATGCCGAGCTCCTCAAGCTTTCTCTTAACCTCCAAGGGCACCTTCACAGACACCGTCACGTACTTACCCATTAATACCACCAATAATTACTACAAAAGGTAGGCATTTAAGGTTTACCTTGCCACTAAGTGTGCAAATACAAGCAACTTAAAAATAACACTCGAACAAGAAAAGCAGCACTACAACCTCCGCTGGAGAGACAAGTGACCTCAAAAAAAGAGACATGAGTCAAGAAACATTCCCCCCGGGAAAATGGAACCCTGTAATTTGGAAAACCAGAAAGGAAATTATAAAGGGAAATTATATTACGTGGAATGATTAACTTTTTTCTGAAATGTTGATGGGGTGTTCCGGGTAATGAGCTTTGTTTTGCTTGGTGCGGGTGGGATGGGAGAGCTCGCCCTGAGGGATTTAGTTGCCAGTAGTGTTAAGAGTGTCGTTGTAGCTGATTATGACGAAAGGAAAGCAAGAATTCTGGCGGAAAAGTATGGAACTAAAGAGGTGCATGTTTCAGCAATGTTCGTTGATGCCAATGACCGCGGCTCGCTGTTGAGGGTTATGAGGGACGCTGACGTCGTGGCGAGCACTATAGGTCCATTCAGTGAATATGGTGTTAGGGTTCTTAGGGCAGCGATAGAGGCAGGGGTGAACTTCGTCGACATCTGCGATGACCCTCAACCGACGGTTGAGGGGCTTAACTTGCATGACGACGCTAAGCAGGCGGGCGTAACTGCCGTGATCGGCTTGGGCAATAATCCCGGAGTGGGGAACCTGTGTGCCAAGTATGGGGCGCAGAAGCTGGACGAAGTGGAGGAAATTAAGTTTATCTGGGTTCACCCTGCTATCTCCCGGACGGGGGAAGCGGCCACTCTGCATGCCATTAGTGCCTTCTCCGGAAGCGTGCCCGCTTACCAAGATGGACAGTGGGTTTACGTTCCCGCCGGATCAGAAAAGGAGGTTGTCGAGTTTCCTGATCCAGTGGGGAGGGTTGAAGTCTACCATTCTGGGCACCCTGAACCGGTAACCATACCGAGGTACATTAAGGTTAGAAATGTGTTTTGTAAAGGTGGCATTGTTCCTGTGTGGGCGGGGCAGGAGTTTATAAGGCTTCTCGCCTATGGGCTTGGGAGCGCTGAGCCCATCGACGTCAAAGGAGTACAAGTGGTTCCCAGAGATTTCACAGCTTCGCTTCTAAAAAGGGTTCTTCACAGCCTGAGTGGAAGCCTGACTAGTGGAGGAGAAATCGTCAAGGCTTCACGGGTAATAGTGAGGGGCGTGAAAGGCGTGGACAAGATAACTTACACCTATGACAGGGTAGGCAATGACTGGGAAGCAGGAACAGCGCTTTCAATAGGAGCTCAGATGGTTGCCAGAGGCGAAGTCAGAGACAAGGGAGTTTTCCCGCCGGAGGGGTGCATCGACCCGCAAAAATTTTTCCACGAACTGAAGAAGAGAGGCCTAAAGATCATAGAGAGAATCACTATAGAACATGAAATCTAACTAGGGGCGGTAAAGGTTGAGAGAAAGTAAAAGAGAGGAACCACTCGTAGCTTAAGAGGTTCAAGAAAACTGAGCGAGCAGTAAAAACCAGAAGCAACTCTGACATGGTAGTTGCGCTGTAGAAGGGTTCCTCTCGTTTGGGTTTGGACTTTATTGGAGAACTAGCGGGTTGAGGTGTGGGCCGTACTCCTGCATGTAGCGTCTCAGTCTCGATAATTGTTCTTCAAGTGTGGTGAATACTTCGGCTGGCGTTTCGGGGATTTCACTGTAAATTCTAAGAATTCTCCGAGCTTTCTCGTCGTATTTGTCCAGTTTTATGGTGAACTGCTTCTTGTAAGCTTCCACGTCGTACTCCTTGGATAATACGTCCATGAACAGTTTTTTAAGGTCGCTGTAAAGGGGCAAGTATCCTATGGGTGTTGTTACGGCTTCCACTTCTTCCTCAACTCTACAGGCCATCCACTTCAACCACACTTTCTTGTCCTCTTTGTCCGTCAGGTATTTTCCGTTCTCGCTGAGGAAGTAGTTTACTCCGTATATTTTTGGTGGGTTCCTCAATCTGCGCCCGAACTCTATGTGGTTTCTGACGTAAACACCCAAGTTTATCGACATGAAATCCAGATTGGCGAACGGGTTGAACTCTAGCTCGCCGGGCTTACCTAGAACAGCGGTGGTTCTCTCGGTCTCCATAGAGGCACCTATGGTGACCACGCCGTGAAGCCAGTCGAAAGCCTCGACTAGCGGAACCACGTTTGCAGAATCTCTCACACCGTAAATGATGGCGCTGACCGCTACGCCTTCGGGGTCATCGTACCTTGGATCCAAGTTGGGAAATGAGAACAGTGGAACCGTGAAGCGCGCGTTCGGGTGTGACGTTGGTACCACGCTTCCTTTTTCGTCCTTTTTGCCGGGCCACCACTCGCCAAGATAGTTCTTCCCTCTAGCAGGAAGATCCTTTCCTGAGCCATTCCAGAAGACCTCCCCGTTCTTTCCAAGGAGGACATTCGAGAATATGACTTCTCCAGGCTTGTTAAGGACTTCCCATATTAGGGGGTCATCCTTCGCGTTCACCCCGTCGATTATGCCGAAAATACCGATTTCCGGGTTAACCACTCTGGCCTCTCCGTCAAAAGCTCTAATAAAGGCTATGTCGTCACCTATAAGCCGCCCTATCATGGACGTTGACGTCTTACCAGAGGCCGACGGGTAAGCCCCAGCAAAGTAGAGAGGCCCATTCCTGCCATAAACTCCTATCACGAACATGTGCTCCGCAAGCCAGCCTTCCCTCAGCGCTCTGATCATCGTCAGCCTTAAAGACAGCTTTTTGAGGCCGATACTGTTGCCGCCATACTGCGTGTTAACACTGTAAACGGTCTCGGAGGCAGGGTCAATATATATCCTCCGCTTGTCAACGTTCTTGCTTCCGCCGCGCTCATCAAGCACACCCTGAGAATGAATAAACTTAAGGAAGTCTGCACCCTCGCCCAACCTCACAAACTCATCGTAAGCGTTTCTATAAAGTATGTTCTCGCTGTGGAGGACGTAGTATGAGTCTGTGATTTGCACCGCCAGAACCTGAAACGGAGATTTCTTGGGGCCCAAGGAGTAGAAGCCCACAAGCATCTCCCTATCTTTCATCGCCCCCCTCAAAAGCCCGATCACTTCCTCTAAACCATCACGGCGCGGCTTAGTATTAATGAAGGGAAGCTTCTCGTCCATCAATATGAAGGTGTCACCACGCGCCCTAGCCTGGTCAAGGGGACTGTCAAAGTGCACGGTGTGACCCGGTATCATCGCGGGAAGCTCCTCACCGCTCTCAAGCGCCCTCCTCCTAATGTACTCGTAGTCCTCGAGGCTTCCAGTTGAAACAAAGACACTTGACGGATCACAGAGGCTTATAACCTCGCTTAGGAAAGCGTGGAGTTTGCTGTTGTTTATCTGTTTCACTCTCTCGAACATGACCCTGCCCAACTTCTCTTCAAGGTACTCCAGCACCATTCCCAGCACGCCACCTGTTACTATAGGTTGTCTCCAATATTATGGCATATATAAAGGTATTCGTTGTCATAGATAAAGACATAATATGGCTTAAACCATATAATTCGAAAACAACCTATTAAGCTTTTATCTTCCACTTCCCTCAACCCTTGAAAACAGAGGGAACGACATTCGCCGCTGGCACATATAACGCACGCAACCATCTGTAATGGACAGCCATCAACGGGATTTTTCCCTTGATGAGGGATGTTTTCAATGTGACGTCGCCGTAGTCAGCAGTTTTTGAGTAGAAATGTTTAAATAATTTTAAGTATAGATAAGTTATTGATGAGTGAAGGGTTTTACACGCTTAAAGAAGCTAAGAAGCTCCTTGGAGTTACTACATGGACGATCCAACAATGAGATAAACAAGGAAAGATTAGATGCCTCAGAACTATTTATGGTCTCGGAGAGAAAAATTTCCAAAGTAAATTGCCTATGATAGGTTGGCGATGTTTGGATTTAAAACCTTGAGGAAGCTATTCTCAACTTACGGAGCTAAGATAGAGGTGATCCATGATGCGAAGCCGCGAGAGGAACTTGTCGACAAACTAGTAACTATTGTCTCGCACTTCGCTGGAAACTCTACGGGGGAGTAGGTATAAGGAGGGTTAGTGGTATCAGAATGCTCGTATCAAGTTAAGTCCTACAAAGTAAAGCATAATTACGATGTTAAGGACTTCTTGGAATCTTACAGGTGGCTGCTGCAGAGAGCAATCAACGAAATTTGGGAAAACATAGCTTGGAAGGAGAAAATCATTAGTGGGAAAAGGTTGATTCCGATAATTCCGAAGAGCAGCGAGTTCAAACGCAACCTAAGAAACTCTTTGCTTGGAGACTGGAACTTTTGTGCTCACTACGTTGATTCCGCAATCAAGCTTATTCGATTCTGAAGTCTTGGAGGAGGAACTACTTGAGAGGGAGGGGGGCTAGAGCGAAGCCAGTCGTGAGGAAGAAGTTCGT
>JAHAWR010000052.1 GCA_018383835.1 Candidatus Jordarchaeia archaeon
CCCGACAATTTTGCTTCTGTTAACTATCACCACGTGCTTTCCTCGGAGCGTTATTTCTTCCCTTTCGAGAAGAGTTATTATCCCTGTGGGTGTGCAGGGAGTAATATTTTCATCTCCAAGCAGGAGGCGTCCCATGTTAACCGGGTGGAGTCCATCTACGTCCTTTTCAGGGGAAAGTGCGGCTATTATCCTGTTTTCGTTTAAATGAGGTGGCAATGGAAGCTGAACTATCACGCCGTGAATGCGATCATCCATATTGAGTCTATGAACGTATTCAATCACGTCCTCCTCGCTTACTTCTCCTGGCAGCGATATCTTCCTAAACGTGAATGCGGCCTCCTCACAAGCTTTCTGCTTTAGTCCAACGTAAACCTCCGAAGCAGGATCATTGCCTACTAGGATAGCAGCTAACCCCGGACGTACACCATATTGCTCCCAGAGTAGCTTAGCCTCCTCAGCAACTTGTCTCCTAACTTCGGCTGCAACGCTGCGTCCGTCAATAATCTTAGCAACCAAGGTTAAGACCCCCTAAAATGCAATTGGAAACACCGGTTTATAAGAATGAGCGTATTTGCTGGGAAGTATCGTATTTAGTGACGCAAGCTTTTTTAAACGATCACGGTCTCTAGTCCCACTAAATAGGATTTCTGCAGGAGCGAGAACAATGCCCTATGTCGCCCTCACAGTCGACCTAGACCGCGACTATCCAGTTCCTGTAAGCGGAAAAATAAAGGCTGCCAGCTACTCCCCCGAGTGTAAGCCCAGCTTCACCTGCACCATTAAGGGGCTAAGGGCGCTTATTGGTTTTCTGGAGGAAACAGGGGTAAAGGCGACGTTCTTTATTGAAGCCAGAACACTCCACCATATACAGGCCTTAGAGGATGCGTTGGTTAGCGCTATCACGAAAAACGAGGTCGGATGCCACGGAATGGATCATGAAGACCTCGCCGGAAAATACACTGGAGTTCCAATACCTCCACACAAACAGCTGGCCCTGATACGGAAAGCCACAGAGATCATATCAAAGATCACAGGGTTAAAGCCGACGGGTTTCAGAGCACCATACTTGTCTACCACCCCCAACTTAGGTGAAATTCTGAGGAATCTAAATTACAAGTATGATTCATCCATGTATTTGGAGTCGTTTAAGCCCCCTCACCCGTACCTCTTAGGGTGCAAAGTGTTCGAAGTGCCTCTCCCCCTGTATCCCCTAGGCGAAAAGAAAGCAACACTCTACACTTGGGCTTTACACGAAGGAAAAAGAAGCGTGGACGACTTCAAGCGAATACTAGATGCATACTTGGAAAACGACGACGGCGGTCTGCTTATTATATCAACCCACGCGTGGCATCTTGCATACAAGATATCATCTAACCTAAAGCTCTCCTCTCGGGAGGTGCGAGAGAACATATCTTTATTTTACAATTTCTTAACATACCTTGAAGATAAAGGTGCCTCTCTGGTTTCCATAGAGAGATACCTTAAGGAAGTAAAAAAATAAAAGTGTGGAAGCGTCTGGGGGAATTGCTCCTCGTTGTGGAGGGGATTGAGATGCCTGTTTATTCTTTTAGAGGCAAGACACCTCAACTTGACCCGTCGGTTTTTGTAGCTCCTAATGCCACAATAATAGGTAACGTCAAAGTGGCGAGGGATGCAAGCATATGGTTTGGGGCCGTCATACGTGGAGATCTCGAACTCATAGAGATTGGAGAGAGGACAAACATTCAAGATAATGTAACTATTCACGCAGATCCCGGTAACCCTTGCCGTATTGGTGATGACGTCGTGGTCGGCCATAATTCAGTTCTGCATGGTTGCACTATAGGGAGCAACACAGTGATAGGTATGGGGAGCGTGATACTTAATGGAGCTCTGATGGGTTCAGGCTCCATAGTTGGCGCCGGATCCGTAATCACGGAAGGGATAGAATTCCCTCCGAATAGTCTCATAGTAGGTGTGCCAGCGCAGCTTAAGAAAACATTTCCCCCAGAAACTGTTGAAGCAGTGAAGGCGGGAGTAGAAACATATAAGAAGCTGGCCCAAGAGTACTTGAAGCTTCTCTCGGGGAAGCAACTCTGAACCCCCTTAGCGTGTGTGAGACTACATGAGCAGGGACGCCGCCTTCGTAAGGCGTATTATAGAGGAACTAGACGCCTTCGCTTCTTTTAAACCCCCTCTTCTCTCCAGCATCCTGCTAGCCCGTCCATCCTATCTTTTCCTTAGACAACATGTGGCTTGCCAGGAGCTTAAAACACTTCTCAAAGGGCTAATGGAGATGCAAAGCTTCTACAGACGCAGCCCACCTTTCCGCCTACTTCTACTCCTAACCCTTGGAGCCACTCTTCTTACCATCGCATATCCTCTTCTTCCTACCTCCATAACTTTGCCGCTTTCCTCTTTCCTAGCCATCATGTTTGTTTTCCTTCTTTCCTTTGGTAACTCTTTGATACTTAAACCTCATGTGGCACAAGCGTCACGCCTCTTTGCCTCGCAGGCGAAAGAGGCAAGACGTGTATCCCAGCTTCTCATAACGCTTTACGGGCAAAAAATAGGTGCATTGACTCTTTTCTTCCCGGGATACTCTGGTGTACGCGTCTTGGGAAGACGTTTAACCTTTAATCCCTTCTTGACGGTAAAGTTTCTAGTCGTCGCACTCTAATTTTTTCTCTTTCTTACTTTTTCAACTATAATTCGGGTGATGTCTGCGTCGCTAAGGACGCCTTCTGGCGGGTTAAGAAAGAGAAAAAATTAGACCCGTCCATCCTATCTTTTCCTTAGACAACATGTGGCTTGCCAGGAGCTTAAAACACTTCTCAAAGGGCTAATGGAGATGCAAAGCTTCTACAGACGCAGCCCACCTTTCCGCCTACTTCTACTCCTAACCCTTGGAGCCACTCTTCTTACCATCGCATATCCTCTTCTTCCTACCTCCATAACTTTGCCGCTTTCCTCTTTCCTAGCCATCATGTTTGTTTTCCTTCTTTCCTTTGGTAACTCTTTGATACTTAAACCTCATGTGGCACAAGCGTCACGCCTCTTTGCCTCGCAGGCGAAAGAGGCAAGACGTGTATCCCAGCTTCTCATAACGCTTTACGGGCAAAAAATAGGTGCATTGACTCTTTTCTTCCCGGGATACTCTGGTGTACGCGTCTTGGGAAGACGTTTAACCTTTAATCCCTTCTTGACGGTAAAGTTTCTAGTCGTCGCACTCTAATTTTTTCTCTTTCTTACTTTTTCAACTATAATTCGGGTGATGTCTGCGTCGCTAAGGACGCCTTCTGGCGGGTTAAGAAACTCTTTTAGGATTATCGGGACTGAGTCCATTCTGTAGGCTACGCCCCCCGCCTCTATCCCCGTGATGGCCGCTGGCATCGCTACTGTAGCGTGCTTCACGGTAAGTGTTTTGAAGCAGTCGACGACTACTAGAGGAATACGGGTAAGCTTTCTTGCGAGTTTAGCTGGGAAGTTCAACAGTGGGTTGGAACCTATTATGAAGGCGGCGTCAACCTCGCCTCTTTGAAGCATTTCAGCGAACGTGGTTTCCCCAGGGTTAGAGTAAGGTATATGTCTACTGAAATCTATGCCTAAGGGGTAGCTTGTGACACTAGCTGCAACGTGATTAAACCCGATCATGTTAAAATGTCCAGCCATAGGTAGCACCACGAAACGAGTGTATTCGTTCATTTCCCACACCAGCCTGAGGAGAGCTTCAAGGTTTCGGTATTTACCTCGGCTGGCCAGTAACCCCATACCATAAAACACCGCGCCAAAATCTCTTTCTTTCCATTCTTGGATCACTTTCTCAAGTATTTTAGTGGAAACACCTGCAACTTTGTCCACTCGGAGTTTTCTCCCTTTTAGGAGAAGCCGCATAGCAGTTATCAGCTCATAATCCTTGTTTGGCTCAAGCTCAATTAGAGTGTTAGCAATCTTCCCCACCCTTGTTCTCCTTATGTCGAATACGTAAACCCGCCTTTGCTCGTAGCCGCTTTGAGTGTAAATACCTCTGGGAAGGACGCTGTAGCGGCTAAGGTGACGTGGATGCGAGTGGCCCGGATCACTACCCCAGTAGACGACCACGTCGGCTCTGTTCATTACCTCGCCTAGGGTGGCCATCGGTAACCCGCTCTCTGATGCGGCAAACCAAATGGCTCCGTGACATATGGAGCCAGTATTATCAATTATACCCCCAACTTCACGTGCCAGCTCTATTCCAGCCATCTGTGCCTCGATAGACGAGGAACTCCAACCCCAAAGCACAGGTCTCTCTGCGTTTAGCAGGATTTCTGCCGCCCTCTCAGCGGCTTCGTCGAGGGAAACTTCCCTCACGCCATTTGAGTCTCTCACAAATGGTTTAAGAAGTCTCTCGGTACCACGCGCCTTTATGAACTTCTCTTCACCGTGAGCACAGAGATTAAACGTGGAAACTATTCTTTCTCCTTCTAAATCGACCATGATGTCGTCACAAAGGAGACTGCAACCAGTGCAAACCGTTTTAAACCTCACGCTCCTTCACCCTTAAACCATAAGTGCGCGATTGTATCCTTTAGGCTACGGTTCTTAGCTCTATGGCGCCGCTGAAGCAGTACATTTCACACACTCGACAGGTCTTTATCGGACTATATCTCCTGCACTTCTTGAGGTCAACCACTTTTATTTTTCCATTCTCTACTCTGAAAACTACGTTGTCTCTCACTTCGCCTTTGCCGCTCCCTATGAGGGGGCACTCCGCCGCTATGGCAGGGCACCCTACGACGCAGTTGCCGCAACCCGTACACTTTTCAGGGTGGATTACGAGTCCCGTTTCAGCAACGGCATCTTTAGGAGAAAAAATTTCCTTCAATTGTTGAAGCTTATCCTTGTATTTTTCATCCTCGATTAGTGGCGGGCAGTCCTCTGGCTGTTTCTCGCCTTTTAGAAGCTTTACGGCAAAAATCATGCAGTTAGGCTCCCCACACTTCTGGCAGTTAATGCCCGGTAGCATCTTATACACTTGGTAAGCATTAAGCTTGGACATTTTTCACACCTCGACACCGCAATACACTCCCTTCATGATTTTATCAGTAGCCTCACTCCGTTTTGGGTCAAATGAAAGATACCTCTCCATCTTGGAAAGAACTTCCGCTGGAAGCTCACCCTTACAATTAATCCAAAAGGTTTTCCCTTTCGTCTCACCGACTACCTCGCCGTTTTTAACAACGACCTCACCACTCTTTACAGTATAAGCGGCCATCGAAAAAGCCCGCACCAGCTTTTCATAGTCTCTGCTTGGATCCATGGTTTCCGGGTTGAAGTCGTACACCGCTATGTCTGCGTCGGCGCCAATCGATAGTCGCCCCTTCCCACTTAGTCCCAGTGATGCCGCTGGCACGCCCCTAGTTATAGCAAACAAATCTTGGAGGGTTAACTCTTCTTCGATTTGGGATAGTATCCCCACACTATCTGCACGGTTTCGCGCCTCTCTGCTCACCAGCCACGCTAATATGTGTGGATAATCTAATGGTGACCCGCAAACCGGGTTGTTTAATGAAAGCTGAGTCTTCAAGTGTCTCACAGTGTTAATTATTAACGTTAAACCCGCCTCCCAAAATTCTCTCCGCCTCTCGCCCTCACATCGTGCCAAGGCAGCTACGCCTTCAACCTCTATCTGTTCTAGAATACTTAATTTCCTAGAAGTGCTTTCCGCGAAGTACGCGTCATTGGAAATCAGGAAACCTTCGTTAAACATGCCGCATCCCGCATCCGCCTCTAGGTTGTCGCTAGAGCTCAAGTATTTTGCAAGCTCTTCAGCACATACTTTGCCGTCTCCGAGCGTGTAAAATTGGGCATGCACCAAGTGTACTCTTCCACTGCCCTTAAGCTCATCTAGCACTTCTATTGCTTTCTCGTAGCCTCCGACCTGACCTGCCCCATCGGGATGCAGGTAGAGCGGGCTTGGAACATTAAGTCTTTGTAGCACTGACAAGACGAACTTAGCGTACTCTAAGGGGCTTATTTCCAAATGCCTTATTTTCTCACTGCTACCTTTCCACTCCTTTTTCCACGTCCAAACTTCTGAGCTTAGAGGGTTAACGAGCTTGACCCCGTAAGCTTTAGACGCTTTTAGAAGCCACGCTATGGTATTTACAGCTGCCTCCACATCCTTTTCTTGAGCGAGTACTACCATGAACAAGTTTGAGTCAAGAAGTAGCATGCATGCTCTATCTAGGGAGTGCAGCCTCTCCAACATGACGTGCGTATGGAGAGCCTTCGAAAAAGGAAAGCCCGCATCGACTATAAACGTGTACCCTATTCTCAGATAAGCCTCCCCAATGCTTTCCGGGAGTGACACTTTCATGCCTATCATTCTCGCAAAGTTTAGTGTTTGGGAGGCTACGTGGGTATGGCAGTCTATGCCTCCAGGAACCACCATCATTCCCTTCGCATCTATAACCTTGCATTCTTTCTCGTTAACTTGCTCAACAACGACCCCGTCTCTGACCATAATATCCATTTTTTCTCCTTCAATACCGTTAAGAGGATCAAAGACTATTCCATTCTTCAGAATCAACCCGCTCATTCCTTGTCCTCCTCAAGAAAACTTTTCTCTATTTCCTCCAACCTCGTTACCTCTTTGTTGGTCGCCTCCAGCGTCGCCCTCACCAAGTAGTAATGGCCTCCCCAAGTTACCTGTATGTCCCCCTCCGTTATTGCATTAAACCATGGTCCGTTAGGCATAAGAGCTAACCCCGGATTGGTTTCATCCGTTTCATACGCTTTAACAATAACTGTTCCATAGGCCGAGGAAACTTTAACTCTATCCCCGTTTTTCACACCCACTTTTCCCATATCTTCTTTGTGCATGAGAATTACCGCTGTTGTTTCAATGTACCCTTCTAAACCCCTCTCAGCTTTACCTATTGACTGCTCAATAGAGCGCACACCACAGATATTTATCTCCGTTTTAGGAGCCAGAAGCCTCAGTAACGACAATCTACCCGCCTCTCTGCATCCATATGCTAAACTTTAAGTAAACTAATTAAACCTTTTTACATCTCACTTATGAGTGCAGGCGGTTATGAGGAGGTGACGTGGTTGTGAAGGGATGGATAAGTGAACTCTTCTCCTCCTACCAGTCTTCCAGTTAGGAAGGGTAAGGGTGAGGGCGGAAGTGTGAGAGGCTCAAATTATGGGCGGCGGTCGATATAGGCTTCAACGCCGTCGAATCATCCGCTTCTCAGGTTGTAACATTGGACTTGGAGCTTTTGGAAGGAAAGGGTGTGGGTGGTGCGACTCGTACACCAGCGCAAAACCCCCCACGCAATAACACCTAACCCAGCCTACCTGAAAGTAATAACACCAGCCGGCGAAGTTCTTCGTTTCAGAAATCCTGTCGAGCCAAGCTTCCTAGTCGAATGGTCCCACAGGCTTTACTCGTCGGACAATTATTCCATATCCCTGACAGGCGGGGAACCTTTATTTCAGCTAGGACTTCTGGTTTCGACAGCGGAAGAACTTAAGAGTGAAGGCTTCAAGCTATATTTGGAAACAAATGGCTCAATGCCTGAGCATGCAGCTAAAGTCGCCCACCTACTAGACTACTGCTGTTGTGACATCAAGGACGAATCAGCTAATGCCGCGGACGACTGGAGGAAACTAGTTGAACTAGAACTGGAAACAATACGTATACTTTCAGACAGCGGAGTGGCCATCTTCGCTAAGGTCGTGGTTACCTCGAACACCAAACTGGAAAATATTGAATGGTATTCGCGTGAACTTTCCAGGCTGGACTGCCCCATGTGCATTCAACCAGTAACCCCTAAGAATGGATACTATCCTCCAAGCTTCCAGCAACTCTGCGCCCTCACCGAATTAGCTGCACGCTACCTAGGGAGCGAAAATATCTCTATATCTATACAGGCCCATAAGTTCTTGGACATACTCTGAACACCTAAGGAAGGATTCACATTGAAGTTGAAAATATTAGAAAAAGAGCCACTAACAGTCGCCCTTCTTCCCTTCACTTATAAGATCACTTATACGGGCGAAGAAATAAAGCCTCTATGGTCCCTCAGAGCCCTCGGCCTACAGGGCGACTCCTTAGTGATCTTTAATGGCCCCCTTAGGGTTGAAGCCTCCGAGCTTGTAGACATGAAAGACTTTCTTAAAGGCGGAAAGGAGGGCCCAGTCATATGCGCCGATGAAGCAGTAAGTATGGTTATCGAGCACTTCGACCAACAGCCCCCCTCACTACGCCTCATGTATCATCGCCTCAGGATTCTCGCGTTCCTTTTCAGAGAGCTTGTCGAAGAAACTTGTGATGTGAGGTTAACGCGCAAAGGTACAGACTTCTACTTTGAGGGAGGCAAGCTCAATGTAGGTGTCGCGACAGTCTCCCCTTCTTCAGGCAAAATCCACTTCGCCTTTAACATATCCTCTAAGGGTGCTCCTCCAGGCATTAAGATTGCATCTCTCTTGGACTTGGGCCTCAAAAAAGAGGACGTTGAGGCATTCACTGTCTCTCTTGCCAGACGATACAGGGCTGAAATTTTAGATATAGACAAAGATGTTGCGAAATCTAGAACTTTCTAAAAATGGAGGTGCTAGGTTGCCATATAGGATTACCGTCGAAAGGGCAGACCTTATTTTTTCAGCAGCCCACTTCTTGTTTTCACACGAAAAGTGCGCCCGCTTGCATGGCCACAACTATAAGGTGCGGGTGGAAGCCTCATCTACAATCTTGAGCGAAGATCAGATGGTAGTAGACTTTTTCACCATACGGAGTGCAGTAAAGTCGGTGTGTGAGCCATTGGATCATCGTGTATTGGTTCCAACCAAGACCGAGGAGTTAACATTTACGGAAGAAGGCGATGAAGTTCACATTTTCCTCAGCGACCGAAGATACGTTTTTCCAAGAAACGACGTTGTTCTACTGCCCATAGAAGCTACAACAGCCGAGAAAATAGCGGAATACCTTTATCACCAGTTAAAGGGCATTTTACCCACTAACGTACACCTTAAGGTTTCCGTTGAAGAGGCAGAGGGCGCAACCGCAACATTCGAAGAATAAACTAGCTTTCATCCCCAAGAAAAGCGGCTCTCAACTCGTGTATGCTGACTTTTTCTCCCCTTCTAAACTTCTCTTTAGCCTCAGCTGCCTTTTTCTCCAAAATCCTCTTTCTCTCTTTCTCCTCTTCTTCCTTCTTCTTTTCAACTATCCTGAGATATCTTCTCCTGTAAATTTTTTCTTCATCAACCAATTTCTCTAACTCGTTCTCTTTTACAATTACTTTCTCAAAAAGATCCATATAATTCCTGTGCGCTTTGTCAGCCTCCCCCTTCACTTCGTTAAACTTCTCTTCTAACACCTTGATCTTTTCATCAAACTCTGCAACCTCTCCTCTTAATTCGTCAAGCCTCGCAAGAACATGCCCTCTTCTCTTCCTCAGATCTTCTAAGCACTTAACAGCTCTTTCATATGCTCTCCTCCTCTCCTCTGCCTCTAGCGCCTCCTCCTCAAGCCTAGCTATTTCAGCAACAATTTTTTTCTCCTCATCAAGAGAAAGCGGGGCAGTCTGAATCATCCACTCTAAACTCTCAATCCTACGTTTAACATCCTCACCATTAAACCGTTCTCTGTTTATCTTTTTTATTTTCTCTACCGCTCTTGCGAGCTCATCTTTAACTTCTCTCAGCTCTTCTCTAAGCCTCCTCAACTCATCAAGCTTTTCCCTTCTTTTCTCTCTAACTTCCTTTAGTGTCTGAATTACGGCTTTCACCTCGTTGTTCTTCTTGTCTCTGACCTCCTTGTATTTTTCGGCATGCATTCTAAGCCTTCCGAGCTCCTCCTGCAAGTTAAGGCGTTTCTTCTCAAGCTCCGAAATCTTGGCTCTATAGAACTCTTCTTCCAAGTAGATCCACCCTGC
>JAHAWR010000060.1:0-3565 GCA_018383835.1 Candidatus Jordarchaeia archaeon
GGTGGCGACAGACGAAAAACTGTTACGCGTGGCTGAAGAATTCCAAAGGATGTTTTGCCTATGATTAGTGGTGGCTCCACTGAAGAGAGAAGGGGGGCTGTGGCGGCCGCCCTCAGCTCCGTTGTGGCGGCAGTCTTCCTAGTCACTTTGAAGCTTGCCGCAGGGTTGGTTTCGGGCAGCTTGGGTGTACTCTCTGAGGCGGTGCACTCTGGGCTGGATCTAGCGGCTGCAGCCGTCACGTTCCTCGCCGTTAGAGCTGCGGGAAAGCCTGCCGACGTTGACCACCATTACGGGCACGGCAAGATAGAGAGCTTCTCCGCCCTAGTAGAGATAGCTTTCCTCTTTGTCGCCTGCGGATGGATAATCTATGAGGCGGTGAACAGAATAGTCTTGGAGGAGGTTATTGTTGAAGCGAGTTTCTGGCTTTTCTTGATTATGGTTATCTCCATCATCGTCGATTTTTCACGTTCCCATGTCCTTTACAGGGCGGCTGGGAAGTACGGTAGCCAAGCCCTTGAGGCTGACGCACTTCACTTCAGCACCGACATGCTGAGCTCATCCGTGGTGATCGTGGGATTAGCGCTGGTCTGGCTGTCCAACGGCTGGGGCTTGGGTGCTTTACTAAAATACTTCGAGTACACTCCGCTTTACCCGCTGGTAAGAGTGATCGGTGCGAGCCCGCTGCGTCACGCCGACTCCGTTGCAGCACTTATCGTCTCCATAATAATAGTTTTAACGGGGTTTAGGCTTGGAAGGAGGGCGGTGGACGTCCTCCTAGACAGGGCTCCTGTGAGGGCACGTGAACTCGTGGAAGAAGCGGTCTGTAACGTGGATGCCGTCATCGAGTGCAGGAGGGTTAGAGTCAGGTCTGCTGGTTCAAAACACTTCGTGGACGTGGTGATAGCCGTCGACCCATCATATCCTCTCGCGAGGACTCACGAGATAGCGTCGGAGGCTGAAAGCAGAGTTCTAGAGATCCTACCCGGGTCGGACGTCATGATCCACGTGGAGCCAGCCGAGATGGAGGAGGATGTCGTCGAGAGGATTAGGCGGGTTGCTCTCTCAAGAGGATTCAAGGTTCACAGCGTCCACACCCACGAGCTTAACGGAACACTAAGCGTAGACCTTCACCTAGAGGTTCCCCCTCAGATGAATCTTGACGAAGCACACGGGCTGGCTGATGAGCTCGAAGAGCTGCTGAGAAAGAACGTTGAGAGAATTGAGGAGGTGAATGTGCACATTGAGCCAGCTGGGAGAAAGACAACAGACTCCGGAGAAGCCGCAAAGTTAGCCTCCAACCCCGACATTAAGGATGTTGTGGAATCCGTGGTTGGGGAGGGGAGGTGTCACAGGGTGACCGTGAAGGAGATGAATGGAAAACTCGATGTCCACGTCCACTGCAAACTCAACGGATCCACTCCCATAGGCAAGGCGCACAGGCTGGCCACAGAGGCCGAAAACGAGGTTAAAAGGAGGATCCCGAACGTTGAGGACGTAAACATCCACTTGGAGCCCGAATGAGGCAACGTGGCGAAGGTGAACCCGCTGCGTTCCTCGTAAGTTGGATTGTTGCCTCAGCCGTCCGACCCCGACTTTTATGATTCCAGCTACCTCAGCAAAAACCGACCAATACACCAGAAAAGTCCTACAGCAAAATAGCCCCCTTCAAGTCTCACCCTGCCATTAATCAAGCGGTGCACTTTCAAGTGACACTTAACACTCTGACAACAAAGAGTTCTATTTGAGTGAAGCAGCGCCGGCCCATCAGTGCTCTAAGCCCTTTCCAGGCTAGTCTTCTATGTGGTCGTAGAACTCTTTGGGTTTGAGCTCCTGGAATTCTCCGCTGGCGGCCAAGTGTTTTCTCAGCCCATGTACAGGTGGCACTTGGAAATCTAACCCTCGTCTAGCTCCTTGTAGCCGCGTTCTCTATATGCTTCGTAGAGCTCCTCAGGTCTGAGAGCAACGCCTTCAACACATGGAGCTCCTTGAGTCTAGAGAAGCGGCAAACCGCATTAAGGTCACGGGTGTCTCCCAACGATATCCCAGCACAGTAGCCTGGAATGCAGTTGCAGTAGTTGTCTACGCGTATGTGCCAGTCCCTTAAGAGTTCTTTCCTGCATGAGGCACCGAAGAAGTGCCTTGCAGGGTGCCTAACATACAAGTGCCCCAGCTTATAAGGCATTCTTCCAGCAAGTATCAGCTCAGCGTAGCTTAGTGCTCTGCTAGCCTCCTCAAGGAAACGCTGGAAGCTCATGGTGTCCTTCACCCCCCATGGATTTGAACAGGTCGAAGAACGTCTTCTGGTAGACGAGCACGTTCCCGTCGAAGACCTTTAGTCCTATTCTGGCCGCCCTCTCCACCCGCTCGAACGGCACTGACTCCATTATGGGTTCACGCTCACCAGTATCCCTCTCAACCCAGCATTCCTGAGCCCCTCCATTCTGCTCATCGTTACCTCATCGCTCCTGCACCAGAAGCAGTTCGTCTCGACGAAGGTTGAAGGTAAACGCAGAGTGGACGAGAGCTCAACCAGCTCGAGGAGGAAGTCGAACTTCAGGATGCCATCGCCCGTGAAGTGGAAGACGTAGTTGACCCCCACCACTTCAGGATTAGCGTATTTTCCTTTCACTTCTTCGGCGAGCTGCGATAGTATTCTTAAAGCGTCCTCCTCAGGAATCCAGTTTCCTCTCCACACGGGGAGCAGCGTACATGCAGTGTTGCATTTGAAGTTACACTTGTAGGAGAGGAGAACGATACCCGAGAACGGCCTAGGGACGTGTAGCTCACTCACGGCTGAGCTCCTCCTCGAGCCTCTTTGCGAACCTCTCGTCTGTGAACGCTTTGAGCCTCATCGCCGTGGTCTCGTACATGTCCACTACTTCTTCCTCCAGTGTTCGATGATAGTCCGCTGATGGGTCTATCTCGTCGAGCATCAAGACCAATAGGTTCCTCTCCTCTGGAGGCATCACCCTTGGGTCAGTCATCGCCGCTGCCCTAGCGTAGACGCCCTCATCCAGAAGGTACCTGAGAGCCTTGAATGGAAGCTCGTAATATTCCCCCATCGCTCCAGTCCTAGACGTGAAGCCCTCCGGCGTTGCCGCTTTAAATGAAACCCTGACGTAGAGCATTTCCGAGAACTCGGCGATCCGCTTGACGTAACTCCTGTCGGCTCCTAGGAGGATTCCATTAGTCTCCAAGTAGAATGGGTAACCGGACTCTTTAACGTGCCCCAGCAGGGCGACAAGGTGGTCTTTGCCTAGGGTGGGCTCGCAGCCGGAAACCCTGAGCTTGCTGACCTTGAGGTGCCTGAAGTGCTCCCACCCCGGGTAGGTGATGCCCTCCTCGGCGGCCTTAACGAGCCGCCGCGCAGCCTCCCGGGGCGAGTAGAAGCTTCCGAATCTTTCAGGGAAGTCCCTTGACCAGTTACTCCAGCAGTAAATGCACCTGAGACAGCAACCGACAGCATACCCCGTAGCTATCCCCCTGTAAACCGGGGCGGAGTAGAAGGCGACATACTTTCTCTCGACGCCCTCCTCTCCCTCCCTAGTGACTATCATCGAACACT
>JAHAWR010000060.1:3576-9041 GCA_018383835.1 Candidatus Jordarchaeia archaeon
TCCAGAGGATTAAATGGCTTGAAGCCGCGGGTCAGAAAACGCTGATACTCCAGACGCACTCCCCTCACCAGACGAAAATCAAACATACTTATCATAACAGTCGCAACTTTAACTATTAAGATTAACCACCGGGAACCAGTCATCCTTTGAGGAGCGGCGGGTATGCAGGCGACGCTGGTGTCCAGTATGCTTCTAGCAATGCTACTAAATTTTCTAATGGCGCGGCATGCTTCTCACTCATGCATTTACAATATGTGTTAGCAAGAAAGCCTGCAACTTCTGGAGTTTTGACTACAATTAGGAGAACCAGAGGGGTTGCAAGAGATGTAAGTGATGAACGCGGATGTGGTGGGAGCATTGAGCATAGGGAAAGAAGTGTATGTGGAGATAATTCCGAGTCCCGTGGTAGGGATAACTTGCTGGTGGCACAGCTATTGTTTCTAAGGTGGATTGTAGCGTATGGAGGTGTAAGATAGTCTTTCATAGCACCACAGATGAACCTATTAGAAGCAAGAATTCTCCGGCTTTAGTCGTGGAGAGTACCAACTGTGCTGAGCTTTGTATTTCTCCGCTAGCTCAATTAGTGTCACCATAGACCAGTAGAAGTTTTCTTTCAATACTGGGTAATATCTTTTTATAAGCTTGTCTACTTCCTCTGGGAACTTGTCTCCGAGCTCCTCCACCCTGGAGAGCAGTTTAGCTATGCCACTTTCCATGTGCTGGATGGTTGTTTCAATATAGAAAGACTTGAGCATTGTCGCCCGCTTATTGCCCGCTAACCGGTACTTGCCTTCCTTGTCCTCCTCCACAAGACCCACGGCTGCGAGCTTCTTGAGAACCCGCGTAGCCGAAGCTTCGTCAACGGACGCTCTATCCGAAAGCTCGCCGACGCTCAGCTTCCCCCATAACGCAAGCGCCTCCAGCACCCTCTGAGACTCGATGCTACCAAGGGCTTCAAGAGTCAAGTCACATACATCCACATGCCACACCAACTAAAGGGAACTGGAGTTCGAGGAAAAAAGTGTTTCGAAACAAAAGCCAGCAAAACTCAGATAAAGTAAAGGTGGTTTGGGGGCTAAGCCACGTACTTGCGTAGGCCCTTAATTATTGACTCAGCTTCCTTCACTATGCTTTCTATGACTTCCTTTACAGTTGGGATGTTCTTAATGTTTCCGCAGGACTGGCCGCAGAGGACTGGCCCGTTCTCTATGTCGCCCTTGTAGACCAGCTCGTACTTCTTCATGTCCTCAGCCATTTCCTCAGGTGTTATCTGGGCCTCCCTAGCCTTCATTTCCTCTTTAGTCATAACATGCGGGTGTGTCTCCGTATACTTGTTCCTGAGTAGCCTTATCGGGCCGAAGGCGCCCGTGGTAACCACAGTGTCCCTGTCCTGTGAACGTATCACGAAGTCCTTGTAGGCGGGGTGAAACTCGCACTCCTTCGTGGCGATGAAGCGCGTCCCCATTTGGACTCCTACGGCGCCCATGGCTAGCGCCGCCGCCAGTCCCTTGCCGTCGCTGAAGCCGCCGCACGCAACGACTGGCTTGCTGCAGTTGTTAACCACCTCGGGAATGAGAACCAGTGTTGTTACGCCCTCGTAGCTCTGGTGTCCTCCTCCCTCGTATCCTGTGGCGATTATTCCGTCGCAGAGCTTGTCAACCTTCATGGCGTGATAGAGTGTCGGAGCCACATGGAAGTGTATTAGGTCTGGGTCCTTCTGCTTGAGGAACTTAGCTGGGGGGTCGGGGTTACCCGCGGAAGTTATCACCAGCTTCAGCCTCTCTCTCAACTCCGGGTCTTTGGCGCGCATGTTGACTATCAGCTCCAAGAGGGCGGGTGCATCAACTTGGATTCTCGCAACTCTTATGTTAACACCGAACGGACCATCACAGTTTTCCTTAACCTCGAGGATGTTCTTCTCCATGTCCTTCACTGGGTCGACGCCGAAAAGGTTCGTGTGGGAGATTATTCCCAAGGCTCCAGCGTTCGTCACTGCTATTGCAAGTTTCGTCGTGTAGAAGGGCCCCATCGGGGCCTGGATTATGGGGTGCTTTATTCCCAACATTTCACATAAGGGAGTCTTGAGCAAAACGCTCCCTCCTCAATTACTAATATTAATTCACTAAGCTCAGGAAGACTTTAATTCACTAAGCTCAGGAAGACTACTGCTTAAAAAGGTTTTCTTTTCCGTTGCCCGTGTTACGACGAGATAAAATTTTTAGGAAAAATTAAAAAACATCAAACTTTCATGACCCACTAGAAAGGGCACTTGGAAGGGGCTCTGCTGCTAGGGACTTCGCAAGTCTAATAGGCGAGATAACAAATTCTAGGAGGAATAGCCGGAAATTATCTGTCTTATTGTTTCTCTGAGCTTATTACCGTTTACTATTTGTTCAAATTTAGTCATTTCATGGTTCAACTTTTTTAGAATAAAGATGGTTTTTTCCTTGTAATTTATACTTGCCTCTGGTCTTTTCTTGGTTTTAGCGCAACTGTAAACGTGGGCGCCAGAGTTTTCATAGGTAAGAGTGCGGAAAGAGAAGTCCTTATAGATGGAGTCCTTCCTTGTCAGAGGGACTATGAAAAAATGTAGCTTGTCGAGCTTGGGCTGCGATGAACGCCTCAGAAAGTCGATGAAAGAAGAAAAATCAGCGAAGTCCTTGTGAAGAGACACGACTAGGTTGGTGGCTAATCCCTCGCCAGCCGAGCAAAAAAGTATGTTTGACATCCTCGCAAGCCACTCCCTCCCAATTAGGAGTTCGTCCTCACTTGGATACTCCCTCCAACTCAAAAAAGTGAACGCACAAATTTCGTATCCCATTTTAGTTAAGTCAGGGATGACAGTGTACTCTTTAATTAATCTCTCTTTCCAACTCCTTTCTTCTTCGGTAAACAGTTGCGCGCGTGCAACCTATAACTTTGGAGAGTTCCTTGTCGCTTCTCCTTGAACACTTAATTAGTTCAAATAGAAGACGCTGCCTCACTTCTTCTCTTCGTCCTTTTCTGGATTTATTAGAGCAAGACGCCATGACGCCTCCTACCTCCTCTCCACACGTGTTTAAAATCCAGTTAAGCGAAATATATTTTATGTCGCAAACGACCGTGACTGCATTCTCCATTAACCACCACCCTCCCTAATGAACGGATAACCCCATACAGAACCTAAAGTTCTTAGGGACAATCCGATTCTTTGCTTCTCTGATAAGAAGTCGGATTATTCAACCCTTCTGTAGTGATACAACAATAAGCCTCATGCCAAATTACCAAAGAAAAAAACGTTTACTGAATTAGGTAATCGGGTAGCATCAAAGATGTCTAAAGCTTATAGATGCTACAAAACTCTAATTTTTGGATGTTTAAATATCAGTAAAAGTTTATATTTCAATTTTTCAAAATGTAGAATCTTGTGCAATGGCCTCGCTTTCTCTTCTTGAAAGGAAGGTGAAAGAATGAGTATTCCGGAAAGGTTTAAGGAGGCGGGTTTTAAAATTCTAGGAGGTGGGCCGCCGGATCCTGAAACCCTAATTAAGGTGCTCATTGGTGGAATAAGAGACAATGAGGAGATTTACGGCCCACTTTTTTCTAAAAAAGCCATAGAGTATGCGCTAAAGTTTATTTCTAGTAAAACCGGTGAGAGCGCGCCTAGCAGCATAGAAACCTTAGAGCAGCTGGCAGGATATTTAGTATCAAGTATTCGGAAGTATCCTAGGCCGTATTGTGCCCTGCTGTACGCCGAGATTAGGGCTGAGGTCGAGCTTCAAGGCGAGATCGGGGCCGCAATTCAGATAAGCGAGATTAAATGGGCTAAAAGATTCACGGAAGCCGCGAAAAAAGATGTAAAAAACGACATAGAAAAAATTCTTCTAGATTTGAACAAAATGACGAGAGATTTGAAGGTTAGTTCTGACGATGAAAGCGGCTACAGGGTTAATGATGATGGAACACTGGACATGGTATTTACAAACTGTTATTTTAAAGACGTGTGTGAGCAGGCGTTAGCTGAAGGCCTTAAGAGAACTGACGGGAGAAAATATTGCCCAGCCTCCTCTGGGATCTGCCGGTATTTCAGGAGCATCACAGGCTACGAGTGGGACTATGACCTCCTAGAATTTAACAAGCCCTACTGCACCTCAAAGATCTACATGTTTTGAGAGGGTTTTCTTGCAAGCGAGTTGATTTGAGCATCCCCATTGCTATACGCCAACCAAGCTTGTGAGTTGCCGGTGGGGTCTTAACGCTCATCAACTATTCATGGTGGATCAAAAAGCGGAATATTTTTTGCTCAAATAGAACTGAAAGATGGAAGTGTGTCTCGTAGTTGTCAAGAATACAAATGGCATTTTGATCTCAAAGTTTATTTGAGCTTCGTCTTTTCTCTCCTTTTGTTAGGTGAAAAAGGGGAGTGAGGTGGGTTTTCATGTTTAAGTTTGGAGTGGAGCAAAAAACGTTTACTATTGGAGGAGTTAAGGTTGGTGGGCAGCCGGGGCAATTTCCTACAGTGATGATGGGAACCATTTTCTATCATGGGGATAAGCTTGTTGAGGATGAGCGGGTGGGTCTCTTTGACAGGGCGGCTGCGGAAAAAGTATTGGATAGAGAGGGAGAGATATCTCTTAAAACAGGGAACCCGCGAATAGTTGACGTTTGCGCCTCCTACCCTCAGGCCTTCGAGAAATTTATCGATTTCGTTGCCGACGCTACAGAGGGGCCGTTTTGCATCGACGGGACTACGGCCGACGTGAGAATAGCTGGAGCTAAATACGTAATGGAGACGGGGCTGTCCAGCCGTGTCGTTTACAACTCGATTAGCCCGGAGGTGAGGGAGGATGAGCTTCAGGCGATCAGGGATGCTGGCATTAAATCAGCAATAATACTATTGCTTAACACTAGGAACCCGCTTATCAGCGGGAAATTCGAGGTAATAGATGGGTTGCTGGGGAAGGTTTCAGCGGCAGGGGTGGAAAACATCCTAGTGGATGCGGCCATATTCGACATTCTGGATCCTGGCCCCGTTTCTAAAGCGATTTACCTAGTTAAGGAGAGGTACGGTTATCCGGCAGGCTGCGGTGCGCACAACGCCGTTGACATATGGAATAAGCGTAGAAAGCTGAGCCCAAGCATTCGTTTTTCAAGCACTATCACGGCGAACATCCTTCCTGTAGTCATGGGTGCAGACTTTATGCTTTACGGCCCGATAGAGAACGCGGCGAAGATATATCCTGTAATAGCGCTCGCGGACGCTTATGTCGCGTACACCATGTGGCAGGAGCACGGTGTTAGGCCTTCAACGAACAACCACCCCTTCTATAACCTCCACAAGATAGCTGACATTTCTTAGCATTGGTTGAGGAAGTTTTGGTTAAGAGGGTTATTGTGGGAGGTGGCGGCGACGCTCAATGGTGAGACCATACCGATTCTGTCTAAGGGTTATAGCAGGCAGGAGGAGGCTAGGAAAACAAACATCA
>JAHAWR010000058.1 GCA_018383835.1 Candidatus Jordarchaeia archaeon
TTTACAGCGACAGTCTCCTCCTCCCTGGGAAAGGACTTTAACACCGCGTGGAGTGAGACAGCGAACGGCTCCGCGAAAACAGCCTCCTCGTCGCTCACACCGTCCGGAACCCTGAACAGCTGGAACTCGTGGGCCACGAAGTAGTCGCTCCAGGCGCCTCCCGTGTCCCGGCAGAACCCGGTAAATATCCCCGGAGAAATGTCCCCCCTGTCAAAGTTGTGGCATATGGAGTACCTCCCCTCACGACAGGATGGACAAGGCTCCCTCACCCCTCTAACCCTACAGGAGAGCACGTTGTCCAGCACAACCCTGTCTCCCTCCTTCACCCCCTTAACGTCCCTTCCAACCTCTTCAACTATGCCCACAACCTCGTGCCCTAGAACTAAGGGGAAGGACGTAAGCGGGTAAAGGTACATGCTCTCTGCGAGCGTTATGAGGCGTATGTCCGAGCCACAGATTCCCGACAGCCTGCTCCTGACTTTAACCCACTCTGGTCCGGGCAGCTCGGGCTCAGGGTAATCGTTCCGGAAGGAAACCATGGATAGGGGGCCATAGTAGGCGCTCCTGCTCAGCTTGGCTCCAGCAAGCGTCAGAGCAGCCCTAAGAATGCTGAAATCAACCACAACAGCCCTCAAGCGGAAGCCTCCCTCCCTAGCAAGGATAACGCGTGCCCTCAATCTATAAAACTTTCTAGGCGGGTTCTCCTGCTCGTCTTAGTTAAATTGCCGGCATGAAGCTCTCTTCACCGGTCGGCCTCACTCCCTTGCTTGTTACCTCAAGTCTTATCGGTGTCTTCCTGTGGTCGCTCCCCCTCACCTTAACTAGGAATAGCAGCCTGTGTGGTGCCCCATCCGTCGGGACGTTTCTTAAGGCTAGCAGGTTGTCGAAGAGTCCCAGCATGTCGGTCTCCATGGCCTCCTCGACTAGTGAGAGGGTGAACGTAGCTACCACCGCCACACCGTTGCTTCTCGCTAGAAACTGAAGGAACCTTAAGAGCTTATAGAACCTCGACTGTGAGATGCCGTGCCTGAACGGCGTCAAGCTGTCTACGATTAGCAGATCCGGCTTCCCGTTGCACACTATGCTGTCGAGGAGGCTGTAAATTCTCTGGACGCCGTACTCCTCCGGGGCGATGCCCATTACCTTCAGGCGTCCCTCACCGCGTTCCGCGTCAAACCCGAACCTCTCGGCAAGCCTCGCCACGCTCTCCCCCTCCTCAGTTGAAATGTAAATGCACCGCCTTCCAGCCTTTGCCACACTCACAGCCAATTGGACGCATAGGCATGTTTTACCCGCGCCAGTCTCACCCTTAATCAGCGTGAGGCTACCCTGCCGCAGACCCCCACCAATAGCGCCGTCGAACCAGTCCAGACCTGTGGGCACCAGCCCGTCCCCCTCACCGGGTATAGTCTTCGGAGGAACGATCACCCATACTCCACCATGCCTTCTGTCCACGTCGAACTCGTAGGATCCCTTCTCCACAGGAAACCCCCTGACCTTCAAGACCTCCAGCTCCCTCACCTTCACGTTCTCCTCCTCTTTCCACCTCAAGAGGAGGACGGCGTCCGCCATGAATGCTACTGAACCGAGCTCCTCGCTCTTAGCCTCACTCGAAGCTTCATACAACAGGAAGCAGACGGCACCGGAATTCTTCATCAGAGCCCTCAGAGTCTGGATGAAGTGCCTTGCCTCAGCCTCCTCCATCAGGATCGTGGCGGCGTTTATCGAGTCGAAAACCACCCTTCTGGCCTTAATGACCGTGAGAGAGTTAAGCAGCTCATCCATGCAGTGCATGAACGAATCTTTACTCAAAGCCGCAAGGCTGAGAAAGCAGAACAGCCCCCTTTTCTCTAGCCCCTCAAAGTCCATTCCGAGGGTTCGCATGTTGCTGTAAAACTCCTCCTTAGACTCTGAGAAGCTGGCGTAAACCCCCCTATCGCCAAACATCACTGCGCCGTTGTAAATGAACTGGGCGGCCATCACAGTCTTACCTATCCCTGGGCCGCCAGCAACGACCACAATCCCCCCATCGGGGAGGCCTCCTATCGCCTCATCCAGACCCTTAATGCCAGACCTCAAAAATCCCTCCACCCGCCAATCTCCTCAACCATGAGGACTCCGAAAACTTACATATTAAACTTTCTCATAAAACGCGGGGCAATGCACCCCGAAAAAGAAAAATAACGTGCCCGTAGAGCTTCTTCAGCTGCTTCAAGAAACATGTTTCGCCACGGCTTCTACCCTGGGTTATTTAAAGCGATGAGCCTCCACACAGAGCTGGGCAATACGTCGTTCAAAGCCCCGGTGAGGATGCCTCCTAACGCTTTCACCCTCCAAATACCCGGGGAGAGGATCCCACTTGCTTCTAGAAGGAATCTAAACCAATTGCCATGTTTTACTTTTAAAGTTTCTCCCTCGGAGAAGTACGGGTGGAAGGCTGGGTTCCAGACTAAGTATGGGTAAGTGTTGATCCATACTTAGTCCTTGGGGTTCACAAGCCTCAAAGCCCCTCACGAGCTCAGATGAATTCTTTTTTTACTTTATTAGCGCCCCGACCACGGCTAGGAGTCCACCAATGAACGCCGCCGCTGGCCCGAAGGGTAATCCGGGCAGCGTGGAGAAGACTCCTATGACGCCTAAAATTAGGCCTATTATCCCCCCCAGCACGACGAGGACTATCGAGAGACCCCGCTCGGATACGAGGTATCCTACTAGTACCATGACCCCCATCACTAATGCCATGACTCCAAACATATTAATCCAGAAGTCTATTCCGCCGGTCAGTAAGGGGAAACCTTCCCTCCATGTGAATCCAACGTATATGTTTGGAATGAAAGGAGAAATGATCAGAAGTAGCGCTCCCAGAAGAATGTATTTCCTCGCTCTCCTTTCCGCTCTCACCCTTTTAGATTTCCTTCTAGGCACCATTTAACCCTCCTTCCCGTCCTCCTTAAAGGATCCCAGCTACTGGCGTAGCTGTTGGTCTGGATATATCTCTCCAACGCTTAAAAGTTTAACTGTCGGCGAGACGCCCAGTTATTTCTTTCCGAATGTGGCTTTTTCATTCTAACGTAGAATCTTTTCGTAAAAGAAAGTTTTTATTAAAGCCCTATTTCTAAGAGTGCTGGAGGAGAGAAGCTTGGGTCTCTTCCACTTTAAGCCCGACGAGAAGAGCTTCCTGAGAAAGATGGCACTCATGGTTTACGCCCGCTTCGAGATCCCATACGTGAAGCTGAACTACTTCATCCTGCAGGGACCATACAGGAACAGGATAGGTAGACTGCTGTTCTCTCCCCTGGTATATCTTAACGTGGCATTGATGCTCGGCCTAGGCCAGCACGGCAAGGTCATGACGAGCGAGGAGCTGGCAAGCTACTTAGATAGTATAGACGGCAATTTGCTGATCGCTCTCGGAAGCTGCAGGTGCAGGCTTGGAACGAAAGCCTGTGGCTGTCCGATGAGGAGCGACATAACTATTAAGACCGGCGCCGCAGTATACAAGGGATTATTCGAGGAAGACTACGAGGTCATCGGTAAGGAGGAGGCGAAGGAGCTAGTAAGAAGCTTTAACAAACAGGGATTAGTTCCAATGATCTATGCGTTCTGCGTGGCGGGAGGATCCTTCACCTCCTTCGTCATATGCAACTGCTGCAAGCACTCCTGCATCCCAATTCTAGCCCAGAGAATAGCTAATGTGCACGTCTTCGACCCTGGAGACTTCATCGCCTACGTAGACAAAGAGAAGTGTAAAGGCTGCGGGGAGTGCATTGAAGTCTGCCAGTTCGACGCAAGGCGATTGAAAGACGGCAAGCTTGAAGTGGACCCGTTAGCGTGCTATGGCTGCGGCGCATGCGCCTTAAACTGCCCAAACAACGCAACAATAATGGCCAAGAGGCCGGAAAAGGTTAGGAAAGCTCAGCTCTCAAGGCTTACATCCTTCTGGAGACACGAATACTATGAAATAAATTGAACGCTCCTCCCCCCTTCTTTCTCTAAAAACCTTGCAAAGAAAGCGTAATATCAACACTGCATGCTACCTTTAGCGCAAATTTCATGTATGCGCTCGGCATCGTTTGCTTACTAGGTAACTTATCCCTTAAGCCTCTACCATGAGGCCGTGGGCTTTCGTGGAACTTACTACGGGTGAGGGGCTTCACGTGGCCGAAGCTGAAGTCTTAGCCTTGCTAAGAAGCATAGGGGGTCGCAGTTGACGATCAGGTTGCGAGAAAAACCGCCCGAGTCTACGGTATAGCTTATGGGTGCGTCGCACATTCTGGTAAAGGGTGCTCTTCAGGGAGTTATTGCGAGGAAAAGGGCGAAACAGGCTGCAAGCGAGATGGTTTTTGCCTGCTGGAGATGCAGCGTGGAAACCTATGCAAAAATCATGGAGCTCCTAGACGATTCGCTTTAAAAGTAGGGCGTTCCCCTCAAAAGTGGACTGGGGAGCGTCCCCCCACGATGGCCGGCGGGGTGTGGTTGCCTCGCAGGGATAAAAAGGAAAACTTTTGCAGCCACATGGCCATGCAGCTGGCTGTGATGCGAGAAGTTTAAATTGAACTTTCTTTTTTCTCATTTTGGAGTATGGTGTCTTTCCGTTTGGTTGGTGGTTTTCATTGTGTACGTCTTTTCTGAGCGAGCAACTTGGGAGGGTTAGCAGGCTCTTAAAGTCGGGCATCCGCAGCCAAGTCAAAGAGTACTCCGAAAAACTGGGCGCAACATCCGGACTCTACGGCTTCTTTTCTAGCCTCATCTGCTCCGAGCCGAGCTTTGCGAGGGCACGTGAGACCGCCCGTGCGTTCTTCGGGTCTGATAAGGTTGGCTTCGCCGCCATAGATGGGACGGAGTACTCCCAGGTCTTCTTCGATATGGTCCTCTTTTTTGGTGGAGCATACGCGTCGACGGGAACCGTGGAGTTCCACGACGACGCTCCCCCAAGTGTGAGCTATGACAGCCGGATACTGCGTGAGGGGTGCGGGATTTCAAGCTGCGTCCCCCTCTTCCTGAACCAGGTTGTTGAGGTTGACCAAACGTTCTTCACGGAGGAAGGCGGGCTCTCGAGGCCCCTCGCGGACGAGGAGCTCATCAACAACTCCCGTATAGCGAACTGGATCATGACCTTTGCTGAGTTCTACCTGGCATACCTCTTCGCCTCCAATAGAAACCCTGATACGAAGATAATACTCATGGACCGCTCCCTCTCGAACACCCACTCCTCAATCTTGTACGACACCTCTAGGAGAAGACTCTGGAAGATGTGCGCCATACTGGGATTCAAGGTTGACGGGACTCCGATAGACGAGAACGACCTGATGCTGGCCAGGCACCGGGTCGTGAACACTGGGCTCAGCCTTCCTCCCCCCAGAGGAGACTACTTGAAGTCCAGCGTGTTTTTCCTGCTTGAGCGCTCAGACACGCCACTGACGCCGCGCCAAGTGTGCGACATGCTTGGCGTCAGGGGGGAAGGAGAAGATAGGGTTAAAAGCCATCTTAAGTCCCTCGCCGCCAAAGGGGTACTCGTCGAGAAGAGGAACAAGTACCACGTGGCTGAGAGGTACAGGGACTCGTGGAGTAGGGTTAGGAGGGTCGTGGAAGAAGTTGGGAGGCGCCTCTTCCTGGAGGACGTAGGGGAGGAGGACGAGAACAAGATGTGGTTAAACGTGGACGGCGAGCACCGCATCCTGACAACGCTGGATCTAGCTTTCCTAACACTCTTCGCCCAGCACATGGCCATGGAGGAGTGCTGGAGGAACAGGAAGCTTTTTGCTGGAGTGATAAAGGACACTTACGCACGCGACTTCAAGAACCATGTAGTTCCTATCTGCCAGCGCGCCCAAGTGTTTAAGGATGCCCCGCCACAGGAGACGCTTTCGATCCTGCCGAACACAGACCGCATGCTTCTCCAGTCCTTCTCGACCGAATTCTGGGAGGACGTGAAGCCGCCGTGGTCACTCATAGAGTACGACTCAGTCTTCCCAACTATAATCCCCGACAGGGGGAGAGGGGTTAACTATGTCCTCGGAGCTAGAAGGAACAAAACAGCCATAGAGCGCCTCTTCCTCAGAACCTACGTTCAGCTTGCCGAGGGGAGACGCGACCCCCTCCTGAGAAGCAACGTCCTCCTCGTGGACAGACTGGTCTACCCCGAGTTCGACCTGAGGGACGAGACAGTTCTTCCCCTAGTTAACGTCTACAGCGGCTGCGAGGAGCCCATAAAAGTCATTATATACCGGGACAAGAAGCTGGATAACCCAATTCAGAACATGCTCCTATGCGTTCTAGCATCCATGAGTACCTCCTCTCTCCCGGAAGCCTTCGGGCATAACAAGCCCCTCTTCATAGCCGACAAGGCGGCTAAATGGCACTATAGCTTATTCAAGAGAGTAATAGACTCGGTGAAGAACTGGGTCGCCAACAACAGGGAAGTCAGAAAGTTTATCTTCTACATGTCCAGCTTCAGAGAGAAAAGGGTGCAGTTCGAACAGGGCAGACGCGCAAAGTAGCCGGAAAAGCCCACCGAAGCCAGAACACCCCACGGCTGCGAAACTGGGCCAGGAAGCGCTAAAGCGCAACTTCCCATGGAAGGTTCATAAAAGATGCGTGACCACCACCTGCAGGGCGGTATGGTTCACATAAAAGGTTAAAAACGGGCTTCCAGTGGTGGGTCTAAGTTTTTATTTTTCCCTTTCCAAGTTTAGATGGGTGTGACCGTTGAGCGGGTTGAACGACCGGGGGAGCCTCTTCTTCACCGATTTTGATGGGCGTTTCAGGGCGAGGCTAAGCAAGGTTGAGCCTGCTAGAGCCGCGTCAGACGAGAGGCTCGGCACTTCTGCCCCATACACCTGCACCGTGCTCGTCGAGTATGATAGGGAGCTGTTGAGGCTCCTCGACGTCGGCATGCTCCTCGCGGTCAGGAACTTTAAGAGCGGGGAAGAGACAAAGTGCTATACTCTCATGGAGCTTTCCCGCTTCTGGCCGGAGCACTTCGGCCTCCTAGGAGTTAAGGAGCACCATTATTTCCCCATGCAGTTCGAGGTGATAGAGCAAACAGTCCAAGACTGGGAGACTGAGGACAAGGCGACCATGGCGATATACATTTCAGCCATACCCGTGAACTACAACCTTGTTGTTTCGGGCGAGTCGGTGGAGTATGTCCGGGGGTTCTCTTACCCTGTCGTGGGGGAGCAGGTTTACGTCCTTAACAGGGAGATGGTAAAGAGCATGTACAATCGCGGAGTCGCCGAGAAGGTTCAAGGGGAGGGGGGGCACATTGGGAGCCTGAAGATGTTCGAGTCCGCTGGAGAGGAGATCCCCATATACGTCGACTACGAGTCCCTCGTGCGCTACCACTTCGGCATCTTCGCCTTCACGGGGGGCGGGAAGAGCAACCTCCTCGCAACCCTCATAAGGAAAACACTGCGCCACACCCGGGACACGAAGGTCGTAGTCTTCGACATCTCATGTGAATACCCCTTCCTCCTCATGGATCTCTTGGCGGATCCGTCGATCCCGTCCATGGTCGTCTTGGAGCGGATGGTCGACTCGCCTCAAGAGTTCAGCCTCTCCATAGTTAAGCCGAAAAAGTACGAGAACGACCCGCGAGTCCTCAAGGGACTCGAGAAGATCCTCTCGATGGGAAGGGTTACTCACCTTGTGAGGCGTAGCGTTGAGACGCCAACCTTTGCGGACATATTCAAGACACTGGATAACTTGGCAAACGCCAACGCTGACAAACCAAACTACGCGAACGCCATCGCCGAGATAAGGATGTTCACGGACAGCTACATGACGGCGAGGGGCTACGTGGAAGAGGACGAGATCGACGGTGAATACGTGAGGCACCTGGACGAACACGTGGAATACTTCAAGACAACCTATGCGATCTATGATAGAAGCAACTTTTACGGGTGGATGTCGTCCCTAAAAACAATATACTCAAAGATTAAGGAGAGGGAGGCTGAGGAGGAGGTTGCCGGCGGGATCGCCCCGAAAACCATAGTTGAAAAGCTGTTCGAGAGCAACTTGAGGCTCATATGCCTTTCAATAGGAGACCCAGAAACCATAAAGCAGCTGACGATCAACACAGTCAGAACCTCCCTCTCCAGGAGGAAGAGGGAGTTCAGCGTTAAGCCTTACATACTCTTCGTCTGGGATGAAGCGCAGGAGTTCGCCCCAGCCCCCGACAAGGCGAGGGGAATAGAGAGGACTTGCTCGGAGGAGGTTGAAAGGCTCCTCAGGCAGGGGAGAAAGTACGGTTTAGGAGGCTGCCTCGCAACTCAGCGCATAGCACATCTGAACACCTCAGCCCTACAGCAGCTACACACATACTTCGTCGGCACCCTCCCAAGACCATACGACAGAGGGCTGATCAGCAACACCTTCATGTTGGACAGAGAGATACTCGAGAGAACACTGGAATTCACGCCTGGAGAGTGGCTCCTCTCAAGCTACACCGCGACAGGAATGACGAACGTGCCGATATTCATAAAGTCAGAGGACACAGAGCAGCAACTGGACAAGTTCATGAATACACTGTAAGCCAAAAAATGAAAATCAAGCCGTTGTTAGCAGTTTCCAAGTAGAAACTTTAAATAGTTGTAAGTATAGATAAGTTACTGATGAGTGAGGGACTCTACACACTCAAAGAAGCTAAGAAGCTCCTTGGAGCCACTACACGATGGTTTCGGAGAGAAAGGCTTCTAAAGTGATGATCGCCTACGAAGACAGGTTAACGAGGTCTGAATTTAAAACTCTGAGAAAGCCATTCTCAACCTTCAGAACCGATAAAAGTGGTAAACCACAAAGCCGCGAGAGTCGACGAACTAATAACTATTGTCTCACACTTCGCTGGAAAACTCTCGGAATAAGGAGCCATAGATATAAAGAGGTCGTTAGCTGTGTCAGAAAGCTCATACCAAGTTAGATCCTACAAAGTAAAGCATAATTGCGACGTTAAATGGTTCTTAGAGGCTTACAGGTGGCTATTACAGAGAGCAATCGACGAGACCTGGAAAAACATAACTTGGAAGGAGAAGATCATCAAGAAAAGGTTGATTCCGATAATTCCGAAGAGCAACGAGTTCAAACGCAACCTAAGAAACTCTTTACTTAGAAACTGGGTTTTCTGCGCTCACTACGCTGACTCCGCAATCAAGCAAGCATACTCAATTCTGAAGTCTTGGAGGAGGAACTACTTGAAGGGGAGAAGGGCGAAAACGAAGCCTGTCGTTAAGAAGAAGTTCGTCAGGGTGAAGGAAACACTGTACTCCTA
>JAHAWR010000055.1:0-2881 GCA_018383835.1 Candidatus Jordarchaeia archaeon
AGGGCTTTAATAAATAAGGAAGCTCCTATAGTAGCCTTCCTACCATTTTCACTCATGGCTTCCCAAATCAATCCCCGTATCCCTCACAGCAACTTTAAACTCCTCATCAGTAATCAGTCGAAACACGTCAATTCACCTTGGGAGAAGCGGCATATAGAAGTTAGCACCACTTGCATCTGTATAGCTCATCGTCCATCCCGGCATGCTCTGGGCTCATTCAGAGGTACCTGAGCGGCGCCTCTTTAATAGCTATTAAAACTATTAAAGAGAACCCAGTTTACGACGTACTTACCTAAGTACAGGCCAGGAGAGTCGGCCTCCTCGTAACAAGCGACAGGCGGCAAAGCGTATAGGAGTCGATGTGAAGTATATTTGAAGTTCATCTGTCTCTAGTTTAATTTAAGACTTTTTATAGCTGAGTAGGATATTTTGGGCAAAAGCTTTTAACGTTAATTTGGGAGGAGGGTTCTTAGTAGGGGGGTTCGCCGTGTCGGAGTTAAGGTTTGGCATGCTTTTACCTCCTCCTCTGCCTCCTATGGACAAGGTATTAAAGATCGCTGGGATGATCGATGAGGCGGGATACTTTTCGCTGGTTATTCCAGACCACACCTTGATGGTTCCACCTGGCTTTACGCCGAACGCCTTGAGCCTCATGTCAGCTCTATCCATGACGACTAGGAATGTAAGATTGGGAACCGGTGTGTCCGACGTTGTGAGGTATCATCCCTCCGTTCTTGCTCAGATCATGGCTACGGTGGATCACCTTTCGGGTGGCAGGGTTTTCCTCGGATTGGGGGCTGGGGAGGCTATGAACATTAAGCCCTTCGGCATCGAGTGGGGGCGCTCCTACACGAGGCTCAAGGAGGGAATAGAGGTTCTGAGGAAGCTCTGGTCGGGTGAGAGGTTCTCCTATGATGGGACGTACTTCAAGCTTAGGAATGCTTTCCTCCAGATCACGCCTGTCCAGAAGACTGTCCCGATATACCTTGGGGCGAATGGTTCAAGGACGAGGGAGCTTGCGGGGGCAACCTGCGAGGGGTGGATGCCCATAACCGAGACCCCTAAAACATACAGGGAGAACCTCGAGGACGTTAAGAGGGGCGCTGAGAAGGCTGGTCGAAGCTTGAGCGAGATAGACACGGCTCTCCAAGTGTACACGGCGGTTGACGAGAGCTACGAGAAAGCCCTAGAAAGGGCTCGCCTGTACAGGGGGATGATGGTTTCAGCCGTGGAAAAACTTGAGCAGGCGGGGTACACCATTAGCCTGCCTGAAGGCTTCTCCAAGAAGCACTATTTCGAGGAGCTCCTGCTGGAGGACGAAATGCTCATACAAATGGTTAAGCTCTCGGAGCAAGTTACCGACGAAATGCTCACCGACTTCTTCATAGTTGGAACCCCCAGGGACTGCATAGATAAGATAGAAGAGTTCAGGAGGGCGGGAGTCAGGCATTTTCTCCTCATAAACGTGGGGCCGGATCCGAAGTACGTGCTTAGAACATACATGGAGCATATTGCTCCAGCATTCCAGTAGGCTGGGGGGAAAAGACTTAATAAAGAGTTCTAATCCTTAGGTGCACGGATTCCGCGTGGAGGAGTGGGCATGAAGGTTGAAGACATTAAGACTGTCGCCGTTTTGGGCGCAGGCCTGATGGGGCATGGGATAGCTCAGGTCTGCGCCATGGCCGGATACAAAGTTTGGATGCGCGACATAAAGCAGGAGTTCCTCGACTCAGGCATGCAGAAGATTCAATGGAGCCTTGGCAAGCTCGTGGAGAGACAGAAAATTTCTGATGCAGACGCCAAGGCGGCGATGGAAAGAATATCTACAACGCTGGACCTTAAGGAAGCCGCTAAGGACGCCGACATAGTTATAGAGGCGATCCCCGAAGTTATGAGCCTTAAGCAGGAGACCTTCAAGGAGCTGGACGAGATCTGTCCGCCTCACACCATACTGGCGTCCAACACTAGCTCGTTATCCATAACCGAGATCGCGAAGGCGACAAAAAGGCCAGACAAGGTTGTGGGAATGCACTTCTTCAACCCGCCTCAGATAATGAGGCTCGTCGAGGTAATCTACGGCGAGAAGACAAGCGACGAAACCGCTAAAGTGACATACGACTTGGCAAAGAAGCTGGGCAAGGAGCCAGTCTACTGCAGAAAGGACGTCCCCGGCTTCATAGCCAACAGAGTTATGACCCCGCCAGGCATATTCTTCTGCTGGCTTATCAGTCAGGGAGTTATAAAGCCGGAGGAAATAGACTCAGTCCTCCACCTGAAGGCTGGGCAACCAATGGGCGCCCTAGGACTCATGGACTACACGGGCATAGACACAAACTATCACGTCATGAAGTTCTTTGAGGAGCGCGAGCCAAACAAGTTCAAGGTTCCCCCAATAGTTGAGAAACTATTCAAGGAAGGGAAGCTCGGCGTCAAGACAGGGGAAGGCTTCTACAAGTACCCCGAGAAGAAGTGGCAGGTTCCATCTGAGTGGAACGAGAACACCGCTAAGGCTGCAGAACAGAAATTCCAGCCCTTCTGGGGCATATATCTCTCCGTAAACATAGCGGCAGAGCTCATCGCTGACAATGTCGCAACATCAGAAGACGTTGACAAGGCGGTCAAACTGGGCTTCAACATGCCATTTGGCGTGCTGGAGCTCGCAGACAGCTTCGGGATAGACGTCGTAGTCCAGCAGCTTGAGGAGTTAGCGGACAAGTACGGAAACATAGACAACCTCAAAGCCTTGCTCACACCGCACCCACTGCTCAAAGAAATGGTCAAAAAAGGAGAACTCGGAAAGAAATCAGGAAAAGGCTTCTACAAGTACTAAGTAACCTCCCCTTTTTCTCCTCTTCTAGTTTTCAGCCGCCTGAATCTTCGA
>JAHAWR010000055.1:2889-4858 GCA_018383835.1 Candidatus Jordarchaeia archaeon
CCATATTAATTAACTCGTAAGTTTCCGCTTTCTAGTTGTCGTGTCAGCCTATTACAGGTCGAATCCTATGACTATTGTTCCGATGTCTGCCCTCTCCTCCTCGTCCAGCAGCTCTTTAAGGTATGCGTCTCCGGCTCGTGTACAAAAGGCTAAGGTTGCGTTTTTCACGCTTGCCTCCGCCTCAAGCTCCTCTACTTTAAAGCCCTTGTAAATGAAGAGTGTGGTCTTCTCCTTGTCCTTTATCCTTCGGATTCTGTTTGGGAAAAGAACCATGTTGCCTCCGAAAACATACACCTCCTCGTTGAATTGCCGTTTAATGCTGTCAACGTCGTCCGTTACAAGGCCTACGATAGTGTCTCCGCTCTTTAACACCACGTATGGTCCCTTCGGCCACTTAAAGCGCTTATCTGTAGAGCACGCGATGACGAAATCTCGGGCTAAAGCTTCTCGTAACCCCTCGTTGAACCCCTGCCCGCCTATCATGAGCCTCTCACCCTTCAGTTCGGCTTGAAGGAGAGAGGCACGCTCGGCATCACTCAAAATCTTTGTCTTCCTTACACCTTGAGTCTTGTGAAGGAATTGAACTACTTTTTTATTGCGCTGTTAGCCACCATAAAACCCCCATCACCTCCAAGTGCCTTTCCTTAACATTGCGTGTGTCAAGTCCTCCACCATTAAAGCTAGTGTGCGCCCTTTTATGGCTACGTCGGGAAGTACACTGGAGGTTTCTTGGGGTATTTACCCAGCCTTTTGAGGAGCTCACCGGTCTCCGGGTACCTTGAGAGGTCGGCGTGAGGCAGGAAGTACGAGTTGAGGAACTCGGCCTGAAAGCAAGTCTCCGCAGCCAGCTCCACGTAATTTATTCTTTCTACGACTTTTTCGGCGGTCTCCCTGACTTCTTTAGAGCAGAGGGCCATGCGGGCGCCTGTGCCCGCGGCATTGCCCACCACACGTATTTTCTCCAGTGGTAATTCAGGATACATGCCTATTATCCTAGCGTTCTCCGGATTTATGTAGGAGCCGAATGCTCCTGCAATGAAAAACGTGTCAATATCCAGCTGGCGAAAGCGGCGATAAGCTAGTGTGCGCCCTTTTATGGCTACGTCGGGAAGTACACTGGAGGTTTCTTGGGGTATTTACCCAGCCTTTTGAGGAGCTCACCGGTCTCCGGGTACCTTGAGAGGTCGGCGTGAGGCAGGAAGTACGAGTTGAGGAACTCGGCCTGAAAGCAAGTCTCCGCAGCCAGCTCCACGTAATTTATTCTTTCTACGACTTTTTCGGCGGTCTCCCTGACTTCTTTAGAGCAGAGGGCCATGCGGGCGCCTGTGCCCGCGGCATTGCCCACCACACGTATTTTCTCCAGTGGTAATTCAGGATACATGCCTATTATCCTAGCGTTCTCCGGATTTATGTAGGAGCCGAATGCTCCTGCAATGAAAAACGTGTCAATATCCTTCTCGGTTACGCCTTTCTTCTTCATGAGTATGCTGATCCCCGTGTGTATCGCCGCTTTCGCCAGCTGGATCTCCTTAATGTCGTTTTGAGTCACAACTATGTCCTCACCGGTTGATGTTTCCTCCCTCCACGCCACAACAAACTCGAGTCCCCTTTCTCCGCTACGCAGTCTCTCCGATTCAACCTCCCTACTAAATATGCCCGTAACATCAATTACTCCCGCCTTCAGCGCCTCCGCCAGAAAGTCAACCATAGCCGAGCCACATATTCCGCGAGGCTTCTCGTCATCTATAGTCCTGCACTTAACATCCAAATCCTCACCTATAATTATCTTTTCGATGGCTCCGGTGGCAGCCCTCATTCCATGCTTTATATGCGCCCCCTCGAAGGCTGGGCCTGACGCACAGGAGCACGCCAACACCTCCTCTTTGTTCCCCAAAAGGACTTCCGTGTTTGTCCCGATGTCTATAGCCAGACATATTTCGTCCCTTTCATGTATCCCCGTTGCCAGTAA
>JAHAWR010000055.1:4878-5994 GCA_018383835.1 Candidatus Jordarchaeia archaeon
CCACAAAGCCTCCTATGATGGGGAGAAAGTAGACGTTGCCGTTTGGGTTAATCTTCATCCCAAGATCGCGGGCGGCGACGTTTACCCCTCTTCTATTAGCGGGCGTATAGGGTGACAATGCCAGATACCTCGGGCAAATGCCTAAGGCAAGGTGATGCATCGCAGTGTTGCCGACCGCGACCATTTCGTATACTTCATCTCTCTTCACGCCGGTCTTTTCTAGGAGGGAGCTGAGCATCTGGTTTATGGCGTCAATAACGGCCCTCTGAAGCCTTTTCTGCTCCCTAGCTCCCTTAGACGCATAAGTGATCCGCGCTATGACGTCCTCGCCGTAGGGTATCTGAGGGTTCATTAAGGAGTCCACAGCAACAACTTTCCCGGTGGAAAGGTCGAGCAAGTACCCGGCGAGCTTAGTTGTACCTATGTCGACGGCATAGCCGAACAACCTTTTGGCTGTGTCGCCGGGCTCTACGCTTATAATCCGCCCACCCCACAGGACAACTGTTACATTCCAATTTTTCCTCCTCAGAGTTGCTGGCAGAGTTTGCAGCACGCGGAAATCGATTTCTACGCTTTGGAGTCCATTCTGACGCCTTAGCTCGTCCAGCAGTATTTCGGCGTCAGGCCGAGGGTCGCTGAGGGACGGCTTCGGCAACTTTACGAAAATTTTGCGTACCAGAGGATTCAGAGCTACCGGCGTTTCTACCCCTTCAACCTGAAGACGCTGCCGTCCCGTCCTGCTCTCCTCAGGTATCTTAACGGTAATTGGGCCGTTAATCAGAGTGCAGCATGCCAGCCTATACCCGCCGGCGACTTCGGTGGAAGATAGTATTTTTCTCTCTTTTTCGGTTAAAGGAGAAACATTTCCTCCACTTTCCTCGATTATCACCTTACACTTTCCACAAGACCTCCTGCCGCCACACACCGACGTGAGGTCTACGCCTGTGAGCTTAGCTACCTCCAACAGGTTTTCGCCGGGCTCGACGGCGACACGTTTGCCTTCGGGCTGAAAGACTACGCCCACCTTTTTACCCATGCCGCTTCACCGGTCTCTCTGCTGCAACCTACAGCTAAACTTCAAAATGTTCATTTTTTAAAAGCTGTGTTCATGTAATG
>JAHAWR010000055.1:6077-9566 GCA_018383835.1 Candidatus Jordarchaeia archaeon
TCTTTTATACAAAAAGAACCCAGAAAAATCGAGGTGGGTGAGGAGGATGGCTAAAACAGGTGTTCCTTTACCGTCAAGAAATCGCCTGTGGAGAGTGTTAGACAAAGAGGAACTTGAAATAATTGACACAGCAGCCTACAAGGTTTTGAAGGATGTTGGCGTCTTCATAGACGACAATGAACTATTGAAGATGGCGGAGGAAATGGGTTGCAGCGTTAACTACGAAACAAAGATTGTCACAGACATACCAGAGCACGTTGTCAGGGAGCAGGTTCGCAAGGCGCCTAGAAGCTTCCTCTTAGCCGGAAGAGACCCCGAATGGGACGTTGAGGTGGAGGGGCCAGCACGCAGGCAATACTGGGCTCCGGAAAGTGGTGCAACCGACGTCCTCGTATGGGATGAAAAGGGTAAGAAGTACTATCGTAGGAGGGCAAGCTCAAAGGACACGCTGTATGCAGCTAAAATCGTCGACGGCATAGACGACTTCGACGTCAACGTATACATCTACGATGCGGCAGAAGAAGGCCATCAGGGGCTTCCCTCAGAGCTCAATAAGATGAATGCGATGCTTCAGGGCACCACGAAGTGGGCAGGCCACCTCTGCACAACGGTTTCAACGATAGAAGAGTACGATTACGTTGAGAAATTAGCCGCGGAGGTTGCCGGAGGAGAGGAGGAGCTGAGGAAAAGACCACTATTCTGGACGGTTTACAACTACATTGGCACACTACAGCTAAACAGGTTTAACAGCTGGCTGTTCCGGGCATCAGTAAAATACCACTGGCCTATAATGCCTGCCGTAACCGCTGCAGCACCCCTAATGGGCCCAGCTATGGCTGCTGGGAACGCGGCCATCTCGCATGCGGGCTTACTCTTCATGATAGCTCTTAAGCAGTTCCACGACCCCGGAGTCGCCGCGGTTCCAAATAACATTGTCTTCAGTTTAGACCCCATGACGGGGAGGGGAGGGGCGCATGTTCCACACTTCATGCTGGGAACATGTGCCATGAATCAGCTATGGCACGAGCTTTACGGGCTTCCAACAGCACAATATGGGGGCACCTTCGCCGCAAGCCTTGACCAGCAGGCCTTTAACCTTGCAAGATATATGGCGCTGCAAATAATCTCTGGGACCGATTTTATTTTTGAGCAGTGTGGAGGAGAAGCCTTTGACCCGGCACTAATACCTATCTGCGCTGAAATCGCGAGGATGGGTAGAACCCTCATGTCCACCTTCCACCAGATTTACCCCACACCCGAAAACCTCGCCCTCGACGTTACTAAGGAAGTGGGAGCTAAGGGCGAGAAGTGGATGACACACAAGTACAATCTTGACCGCTTGAAGATGTTCCCGTCAGGGTTCTGCTTGGACACCGACGCCTTCGACACGTGGCTTGGAAAGGGAGCGCGGTCATGGGTCTATGACCTCTGCAGGGAGAAATTGAAGGAGCTGGAGAAGCATGAGCCAAAGCCGTTACCTAAAGACGTCGTTGAGCGAATGAACGCCATAGTCAAGGAGGGAAATGAAAAGTTGAGGGTGAGGTAGGATGAGCGCTAACAAAGAGTCAATCTTGAAGAAGCTGGCCGACGCCGTCATAAACTTCGACGAAGCAGCCGCCATGGCCGCAGTAAACGAAGCCATATCCGGCCAAGTAGACCCTGTAGAAGCCATCACCAGAGGGCTCACAGCCGGAATTAAGGAGGTCGGCGACAAGTTTGGCAGAGGCGAAATTCCGCTACCTTTCCTGATGCTCGCCGCACAGGTCATGGAAAAAGCCATGAATGAGCTCCTCAAATATGTGCCGGAAGACAAGAGGCCAGAGCCCTTAGGGGTAATGGTTCTGGGAACAGTTGAAGGAGACATACACAATCTTGGCACCAATATCGTCACCGCAGTATTCACCGCAGCCGGGTTCAAGGTGTACAATATCGGCGTAGACCAACCGGTGGAGAACTTCATAAAGAAAGCTGAAGAAGTCAACGCGGACATCATAGGCGCCTCAGCCCTGATGAGCAACACGCTTCAGCAACAAAAGTTCCTTGGTGAAGCCCTGAAAAAGAGAGGCCTCAGGGACAAGTACATCTACATGGTGGGCGGCGGCGCCTTCCCGGGCGAGGAATGGTGCAGAGAATGCGGGGCCGACGATTATGCAACCGACGTAATGATAGCCCTCGAGAAAGCTAAAAACCTAATTGCTGAGAGAAAAAAACGGAAGGCAAAGAAATAAAAAGAAGCCAACTCCCCTTTTTTTCTTACCCCATCAAATTCAGCTTCTTTCCTATCTTCTTAAGTTCTTCCTCTTTCTCCAGTATTTTTCTGGCCTTCTCGCTTAGTACACGCTCTCTTTCCTTGGCTTTTACCTTCTCCTCTTCTTCTATTTCTTCCGGTTTTGTGACGGCGATGGCGTCATCCACGCGCAGAATCATTGCGGCGAACTCGTATGCTGCCAGAATCGCATGGCGCTTAGCGTCAAACACGTCAAACAACCCTTCCTCATACACGTCAACAACCCTGCGCCTAACGGCATCAACTCCAAGGCGCCCATCCTCAGACCGTAGCTCTGCCAAGACGTCGTTAGCGTTCATGCCGGCGTTGGCCGCGATCATTCTCGGGACAACCTCAATGGCCCTTGCAAAGGACTCTAATGCCAGCTGCTCCTTACCTCCAAAAGTCCTCGAAAACCTCCTCAACCTTTTAGATACCTCAACCTCGGTGGCACCTCCCCCTGGCAAGATTTTTCCCCTCCTGACGGTGAGGGCCACGGCTTTGACGCCACTCCTAACCGCTCTCTCCAGCTCATCAACAGCATCCTCAACTCCCCCTCTCAGTAGCAGCGTTACAGTCGCTTGGTTTCTGCACCCCTCTAGGAGCAGCATTTCGTCTCCGGCGATTTTTCGAAACTCCGCAAGTTTCGCTGCGCCCAAGTCGCCCTCCGTTAAGTCCATCACATGCGAAACTATTTTCCCCCCTGTTGCCCTAGCAAGCCTAACCATGTCTTTTTCAGAAACCAGTTCAAACGCCATAACGCCCTCCCTTGCAAGGTAGTTCATTACCCGTTCACTGATACGCTTGCGGCAAAAAACAACGTTCGCACCCGCACTCCTAATCCTCCTAGCGATCTCCCTGCTTACCATATTTTCTCCTTCAATGAAGGCTGCCAGGCGCCCTCCCTCAGCGATTACATACTCCCTTCTCGGGCTGTCGCTGACTCGCAGGAAGGGGTAGACCATGCAGTTTAACAAGGCGACTTTCGCATTGTCTACTCTGTCCGGCATCATTGGGTGGTGCTTCTCTTTGTATATTATAACTCCACGAACTAGGCTAGAGTCACTTATGTCGCCGCCAGTTTTCTTGATGAGGCCAACTTCATCTACATCCGCGGATGCGCCTTCAGCCTTAGCAACTTGTTTAGCCGCTGCGACAACCAGTTCAGCAATGTGACCAGATATGCCTCCACCAAAGTAGCTTTCAATAACGACCTTCGCAAC
>JAHAWR010000059.1 GCA_018383835.1 Candidatus Jordarchaeia archaeon
TTCTTAGACAAATATCTCACCCTCATAAAAAGTCTTCAATTAACCAAATATATTTTCTACTAATATGAATGTTTCGTTAAGAAAGTCTTTTATGTTTCAGATTTACTCTTTACTCCTCTATAAAGTTTGCTCCTTCTTTGCTGCGTCAAAATTACATTAAACCTTAAAATAATTTTGAGCGAAGGAAAGGTAAAGGGAAGCTGTCTTAGGCTTCTCTAGGATAACTTAGGTGGGTGTGGTATTTTGTCTGGAAGCACTGTTGGTGCTGCAACTTTCGTTGGCTTTGACGGAAGTTTGGAGGAAATTTTGGCTTTCCTCGCTGAGAACGGGTTCAGCTTGGTTGAAATTAAATGTGAAGAGCCGCTCTTCAACCCTGCTAAGGTTTCCGGGGTGAAGCTGAGAGGGATTAGGGAGCTAGCTGAGTCCATGTCCCTGAAGCTGGCTCTCCACGCGCCGCATATATAGACGTGAACATTGCCAGCCTCTGCGACTACACCCATAGATCCTCTTTAAGAGCGGTTAAGAGGAGCGTTGAACTGGCAAGTAGGCTCAACGCGCTTTACCTGACGCTGCATTGCGGCAGTTTCTCGAGGGATTACCCCCCTAGCATTTTCAGTAGAGCATGGGAGAGGTCTAGGAGAAGTGTTGTTAAGTTGGGCGAATACGCGTCAGAGCTGGGTGTCACTTTGGGTCTGGAGAACAAGGAGAAGGCGAAGGACAGAAGCATTCTGGTGTCCCCCCAAGAGTTCGCTTCCTTCATGAGGGAATTAGGTGAGGGTGTGGGCGTGGTCTACGACGTGGGGCACGCTAACACTTGGGGGCTAACAGCTAAGGACCACATCAACTTTATTTCTTCTTTAAGTGGAAGGCTGGTAGCTTTTCACGTCCACGACAACGATGGTACAGCAGACCAGCACCTAGCAATCGGGGAAGGAAAAATAGACTTTGGCGCACTCATCCCTCACATGCGATCCTGGGGGGTCCCTGTGACGCTGGAGGTCCACTCTCTAGATGGGCTCTTGAAGAGCAAGATAAGACTGGAGAAGGCCCTTTAAAGGCTAAAGTGCGGGGTCGAGCAGGCCTCGGAGGCTACCTTTGTGCGCGTCTATTATTTTTGGGATCTCCCGAATGCTTTCGAGGATGATGTCCGGTTTAGCTGACTCAAGTATTTCCTTTCTGACTCCGCCACTCATGACCGCCACCGTGAAGGCGCCTATCCTCTTCCCTGTTTCTATGTCGGCTAGGTAGTCCCCAACCACAATGCAGTCGTTGGGCTTCACCCCCACCTTTTCTAGGGCTTTAAGAACCTCATCCTCTTTCAGGTAGTGGTCCTTCACCCCTGAATTCTTCGCTGACACTACGTCGATGTGCTCCGCTAAGCCGTACTTTTCAAGCTCGTTCCACACGCTGTGGACGCCACACGCCCTGCCAGTGACCACACATATAATGAGTCCCCTATCCTTGAGCTCCTTGAGGGTTTCCCTAACCCCGGGTATTGGTCCGTCCTTGTCAGAGCTGACTTGGCCATACCGCACCAAGAAGTTCTTCCAAAAGTCCTTTTTCGCGTCTTCCGGGATCACCTCGTCAAGGAGGGCTTTGGAGTAGAGCTCTTCGAACCTGCTCCTTGTGACCGGTGGAAGTGACAATGACTCCAGCACCTCGTTGAAAACCCTGAAGAACCGCTCCTTCGTGTCTATGAGCGTGCCGTCAAGGTCGAACACCACAGCCTTTACCTTCATAGTCAAACTCTCCATCCTTCTATTAAAGGAAGAGATTTTTAAGTCTGCCCTGGGCAAAGCCCCGGGCCGTGAACGCCTGGGCTTGTCAAAGACAAACTTGTCCCGAGACTTGCATTGAAAACCTTTGGGTTATATCTGGTTAGGATCTGGTTAGAAAATTATTATAGTCCTTTAGGGGATAAATTTATCTAGTAACAAATGTGAGGTAGCAGTGATGGGGGAAGTTAGGAAGCTTCCCTTTTTATTTCAAGAATTTCCCGAGTTAAAGGATCACATTCCCTGGATGCCTCTGACTCGGGTGACTCCGGTTCATAAGCTCGAGAAGTTGGGTAAAGAGTTGGGTTTAAGTGAGTTATGGGTTAAGAGAGATGATATGACTAGCGATGTTTATGGTGGTAATAAGCCTCGCAAGCTGGAATTTTTGCTTGCAGATGTACTTCGGCAGAAGAAAGCCAAGGTAATCACTTATGGAGGGGCTGGTTCTAACCACTGCTTGGCCACGTTGCTCTTTGCAAGGATGTATGGTTTGGAGACAATACTGGTTTTGTGGGATCAGCCTGTCACCGCTCACGTCTAGAGACAGCTTCTATTGTTCAAGTCGCTGAGTGCACAGCTAATTCACATGAATGAATTTGATTACAGTAAGCTGCCCGATAAGGACAAAATCTACAACATTGGGCCAGGGGGAACGTCCCCGCTGGGAACATTAGGATATGTGGAGGCAGCATTGGAGCTTAAGAGGCAGATAGATGAGGGCTTGATGCCCGTGCCGGAGCTAATTTTCGTGGCTGCGGGCAGCTTGGGGACGCAGGCTGGTTTAGAGCTGGGAACCAGGATTTGCGGACTGCAAACCAAGGTGATGGGAGTTCGTGTGACTGCTAAGGAATTTGCTAACGCAGACTTAGTGGCTACCTATGCCAAGGAGGCTTATGCGCTTATTAAGGAGCATCTTAGGGGCCTTTCTGAGCCAGACTTTAAGGATGTGACTGTTCTTGATGACTATGCTGGGCCGGAGTATGGTGCGGTAACCCAAGAGGGGTTAGCGGCGATTAAACTTATGAAGAAGTACGAGGGCATCCAACTGGAAACAACCTATACTGGTAAAACTCTGGCGGGCCTAATAGATTACGCCAAGAAACACGATTTAAAAGACACCCCGATACTTTTCTGGAACACATATAATTCGGTGGACCTATCTAAATACTTGAAGCCTGGAATAACCTACAAGGATTTGCCGGAGGCCTTCCACAAGTACTTCAAAGAGGACTTGCTCCACAGAAATGAGAGCTAAGAAGCCATCGCAGCCGAGTGCTTAAAGGTTTTCGCGTGGTCTCCACGGTTAAGACCTTATCGATATCTAGCCTACCAGAATCACCCTCCGCATCCATACTTTGAACCACCTTTTTGCCCCCCCGATTATTCCCGGATTTTGGACAAGTTGTTTTTCCACCCTTCCATAAGGTATACTTTTGGGTTTCGATTCGCCCACTAAAACATTTGACTGTTCTACCGTGCATATTCCGAATCGGGAACCCGTATACGATCACAGTATCCGCGGACGAACCAATCCCCCTTCGCTACCACAAACCTGCGGAGGAACCAAAGACCAAGGACACGCATCCAGCCCCCAGAACGACAAACTGAGGGCAAGTCAAAAACTAGAGGGCGCCACCACAGTTAAAACGTGCAAAAACAGATGAAAACAAAAAAGGAGAAAGGAGAAAGCCTTTCCTGGAACTGGCACACCCCTTAGGACGGACGCATTCTTCTAGTCAGAGCTGCAGCAACCCCTACAACGACAACCAGTAGCAGAACCGCGACCCCACCAATCATCAGACCAGAGGAAGCCTGCTGGTTCGCCAACAACTGACCCAAGCCAACCAGCATGAAGTAATCCGAAGGCTCAACTTCCCACACGGTGATCCTGTTCTGGCACTCACCGTAGGCAGGATCCACCATTCCACCCTGAGCAGTAATAAGATAATTCACCAGGGCCAGCCACTCTGGAATCGCCGTCTCCGGATCGTCCGGGTCTAGGAGGACTAGGATAAGAGGAACATACTCTTCTGGGTCAGTGGGTAGAGGATGCCCTGTCTGGTTCCTCATTGTTATAGCGAACATGGGATACCTTTTTCCTATCTCGGGGATTAGGAGCGCAACCTCCAAGTTGACACATACTCTGTAGAGCTTGTTGTCATCTATGGGGGCATAGGTTCCATTCTGGAAGTCTTGCTCAATGCTCACTATACGGGAACCTGGGAGTCCAAGAGGAGTATAGGTCACCCTCAGCCCCGAGATCTGCAGAAAGTAGTCGCCACCCGCGTACAGTGAAAACTCCATTGCCTTCTTAACATCACTGCCAAGGACGTAGAAGCTGGTCAAAAGCCAACCAAAGTAGGGTCCCTTGTACGGCACCCCTCCCAAGGGCACCACGCTCACCGCATCATAAACCGTTATGTTCCCACTAGCGGGCTCTAATCCATGTCTTATGACGCCACTCGGCACAAATGCAAAGTCCACATAGGGGTCGTCAACAGAAACATTGTTGGCCTGCCACCTTATGGCATCCGCCACCAAGTTACCAATCGGAATCTCACCACTCGCAGAGGCAACACCCGGAACACCAGTTGTGTTAGCAATCACGCTACCCGTTTGAGGTATCCCCATTCCAGCAAGATAAGAGTCTATCCCATTACGATATAACCCAATTATGTTCGCTACAGCTACGTTTTCTTCGACTGTGTCATTTATATGTACTAGTGTCCAACTTCTGACGGTGACCCCTTTGCCAGGGTTGTTGTCTGGCTTTACAGTTATTTTTAGTTTACCCAAGTATTCGCCCAAAGCCCCTGCGTCGACTATGGTTGTGCTCCCCACAGTTATTGGTTCTGGCGTCAGCTCGTGGTCGTGTCCGCTAAGTATTAGGTCGATGCCTGGAACCTTCCGGGCTAGATCCATGTTCTCCCTCCATCCGCTGTGGCTGAGACATATGATGAGGTCAATGTCTGGGTCAGACCTTAGATAAGCTACTTGTTGTCGGGCAGTCTCTATCGGGTCCAAAATATTGTAATTTCCCGTGAAGAACATCGTTGCCATTCCGCCGTATCCTATTAGCGAGAAGAGGCCAATTTTAACGTCCACTCCACTTACTGTCACTGTTATCGTGGCATTGTGCCTTATGAACGCCCCAAGGTTGCGAACATCATTAGTTAAATTCAAGTTTGAACACAGGATAAGCGGCATAACTCCATTAAGAGTTGAATTGGTTCTGTTGAGAATCAATGATAGTCCATGGTCACTGTAGTCAAACTCATGGTTCCCCAAACAAATGGCGGTGTAATTCAGGACAGGGGGACTCATCAGGTGGAGTTCGGGTGAAGCTTGTAGTGGGCCTAAGAATGAGAACACCGTACCCATCAGGAAGTCGCCGACCATGAACACCAGCACCGGTTCACCCGCTGTGGCTCTTTCATTATTTATCACATTAGCTATACGTGCCATTCCGCCTACGGTGGGGTCATTGCCGGTTTCCGCTACATAGTCGGCTAGTGGCCAGGGTAGTAGTTCTGAGTGCAGGTCGCTGTGGAACATAATCGTTATATCCACTTCTTCGTCGCTTTTTTGCGCTTGGGTTCCCTGTGTCCCGTAGTATGCTGTTATGAGTCCTCCAGAGGTAAGAGTGGAGGTAGTGATGGGGACTGTTAAGGCTAGGATGAGTAGTGCTGATACTATGAAGGTGGCAATTTTTGTTCGCTTCACCATCTCCCCTCACTTTGATTTTTCAGTTGGAGAGAGCTCGCATCCCCTTACTTTGTTCGAAAGCCATATATTAATTTTGCCGTGCTGGCGCAGTGTAATGTGTTTTGCGTGAGAAGCGTATCTTTTGTTGCAGGCTGCTTTCTTAGAGGGGGCAAGCTTTTTTCCCAGATCAGCCATATAGGGGGGCATTTTCATGTTTCCTAAAAATATGTGCATGCTACTACGCCACTTTTTAAAGTTAAAATTAGTATCTGCCTAAAAGTGGAGGGGGGTTAGTTTGGTTAAACTTTGCTAAGTTTGGAAATAAAAAGTCACTTTTTTCAGTTCCAAATCTTGGATTTTTGGTTTTTGAGGGTTTCCAGTATTTCTTGGGTTATCGTGCGTAGAGTCACCGTAGGGTTCTGGGCTAAGTGTTGATAGGTTGGAATCAACATTTAGCCCTGGCTCCATCGCTCTTAGCCTTCTTCAGGGATCATTAAAGGGTTCCAGACTAAGTATGGGTAAGTGTTGATCCATACTTAGTCCTTGGGGTTCACAAGCCTCAAAGCCCCTCACGAGCTCATCGGAGCCTGCATCAGCCTCACCCCCCGTCAGGGCAAACCCACCCCACCCCATCACAAGCCCAACGAAGAGCTTCGGAGACGGGGAAAGACCCTCCACCTGAAGATATAAGTTTACGCAGGCGTTAAGCTGCCTATCTATTTTTAACCCACAGTTCTTACACTCGTAGAGTGCTCCTTTCGGGGCATTAACCATCCCACACCTGGAGCACCTCCTAGTTGAGTTGTGAGGGCTTAGAAGCCGGACTCTAGACTTGTAACCCATTAAACTGATTATAGTTTTCCAATCACTTTTTGCGACGTTTCTATTATGAGTTCTTGACTTTTTGAGCATCTTCTCCTTTTTAATGTCTTCGAAGCCGTGAACGTAACCTTTGAACGCCTCAGCAATCACTCTCGTTACCTTATGAATGAAATCCCTTGCCCTATTCCTCTCCCTCCTCGAGTATTTCTCCAAAACTCTCCTCAAGGATGGTTTTTTCGATACCTTAATTTGCAGTCTCCGCCTCTTCAACTCATAAACCCTATGTATATGGAAGAGCCTTCTGAGATCGACTCTTACCCATCCTATTTCTGGGTTGAAGCCATCTAAACTCTTCTCATTGCAGTCCCATGCAATCGCTCCCCTTGGCTCCTCAACTCTCTGCTTGAACCTGAAAGTAATGATCAGGAACTTCTCGTTGAGGATTAGCTCCCCCATCTCCCCCTTAGCCCTACTCCAGAACCAAGTGTTTGAGACATCGAAAACCAAGTGTTCTTCGTATGGTTTAATGCTTATCTTGATCTTACCGTTTTTGTAGGAGTACAGTGTTTCCTTCACCCTAACAAACTTCCTCTTAACGACAGGCTTCGCTCTAGTTCTTCTCCCCTTCAAGTAGTTTCTTCTCCAAGACTTCAGAATCGAATAAGCTTGCTTGATTGCGGAGTCAACGTAGTGAGCGCAAAAGTTCCAGTCTCCAAGCAAATAATTTCTCAGGTTTCGCTTGAATTCGCTGCTCTTCGGAATTATCGGGATCAACCTTCTCCTATTCTTGGTGACCTTCTCCTTCCAAGTTGTGTTTTTCCAGGTCTCGTCGATTGCTCTCTGTAATAGCCACCTGTAAGCCTCTAAGAACTCTTTAACGTCGTAGTTGTGCTTTACTTTGTAGGATCTAACTTGATAGAAGCACTCTGACACAGCTAACGACCTCCTTATATCTATGGCTCCTCATCGTAGAGCTTCAGCGAAGGAGAATAGTTATCAGTTTGTCGGCAACCCCCAATAGTTCTAATTACATCTTATTTTTTGTCTATTCCATTGCTGGTTCGTTCATGTGGTGGCTTCAAGGAGCTTCTTGGCTTCTTTAAGCGTGTAGAGTCCCTCACCCATCAATAACTTATCTATACTTACAACTATTTAAACATTCCTACTTGGAAACTGCTAACAACGGCGCCGCCAACAGTATTTCTCCATTCACATGCATATCCCTCAACCTTAACGCTTCACCCGTATGCTCCTCCTCGATGAACCATTTAACTATCACGCTGGCATCACTTACCAGCTTTCCCATACCTGTGCTCCCTCCAGTACCTTATGACTTCAGTGCTGTCCCACCCTTCAGGCGCCTTTTTCCTCACTTTCTCATTAAGCAGAACAGCTTTAGCGAGGCTTCTCCCTTCCTCCTCCTCTAAGACTTCCATTATTGCTTTCCTGACGACCTCGCTCCAGTTAACATGCTTCAGCTGCTCCATACGCTTCTTAACTTCCTTACTTACCCTGACGCTGACAACCGCCAACCGCCATCACCATAATATTGTAATACATGTAAATACATAAATAAATATTCCTGCCACCAACAGCAAGGCAAGTGGCCAGAGGAAAATGCATTAGGACCTCTTGATCTCCCCTTGATGTTTAGGTCTTCGTTGCCGTAGTTAGCAGTTTCCGAGTAGAAACTTTAAATAGTTGTAAGTATAGATAAGCTACTAATGAACGAAAGATTCTACACGCTTAAAGAAGCCAAGAAGCTCCTTGAAGCACCACATGGACAATCCAACAATGAAATAGACAAAAAAATAAGATGCGTTAGAACTATCGGGGGGAGCTCGTTGACGATCTGACAACTATTGTCTCACACTTCGCTGGAAAACTCTACGATGAGGAGTAAGAAGATAAGGAGGTCGTGCTGTGTCAGAGTGCTCATATCAAGTTAGATCCTACAAAGTAAAGCACAACTACGACGTTAAATGGTTCTTAGAAGCTTACAGGTGGCTATTGCAAAAAGCAATCGACGAGACCTGGAAAAACATAACTTGGAAGGAAAAAGTCATTAAGGGTAGAAAAAGGTTGATTCCGATAATTCCGAAGAGCAACGAATTCAAGCGAAACTTAAGGGACTCTTTGCTTAGAAACTGGGTTTTCTGCGCTCACTACGCTGACTCCGCAATCAAGCAAGCTTATTCGATTCTGAAGTCTTGGAGGAGGAACTACTTGAAGGGGAGAAGGGCGAGAGCGAAGCCTGTCGTTAAGAAGAAGTTTGTTAGAGTGAAGGAAACACTGTACTCCTACAAGAACGGTAAGATCAAGATAAGCATTAAACCATTCGAAGAACGCTTGGTTTTCGATGTCCAGAACGCTTGGTTTTGGAGTAGGGCTAAGGGGGAGATGGGGGAGCTAATCCTCAACGAAAAGTTTCTGATCATTACTTTTGGGTTCAAGCAGAGGGTTGGGGAGCCGAAAGGGATAATTGTGTGGGATTGTAATGAGAGGAGCATCGACGGCTTCAACCCAGAAATAGGATGGATAAGAGTTGATCTCAGAAGGCTCTTCCATATACATAGGGTTTATGAGTTGAAGAGGCGGAGGCTGCAGAGTGAGGCTTCGAGGAAGCAGTCCTTGAGGAGAGTTCTGGAGAAATACTCGAGGAGGGAGAGGAATAGGGCAAGGGATTTCATTCATAAGGTAACGAGAGTGATTGCTGAGGCGTTCAAAGGTTACGTTCACGGCTTCGAAGACCTCAACAAGGAAAAAATGTTCAAAAAGTCGAGAACTCACAACAGAAACGTCGCAAAAAGTGATTGGAGAACT
>JAHAWR010000064.1 GCA_018383835.1 Candidatus Jordarchaeia archaeon
AGGTGGAGGGTCTTTCCCCGTCTCCGAAGCTCTTCGTTGGGCTTGTGAGGGGGTGGGGTGGGTTCACCCTGACGGGGGGTGAGGCTGATGCAGGCTCCAATGAACCCGTGAGGAGCTTAAAAGCTGATGAACCCCAAGGACCAAGTATGGATCAACACTTACCCATACTTAGTCTGGAACCCTGATAATCCATTTCTCTTATACCTCCAAGCAAAGGCTAATAGCGTCAACTTAAATGGTGTTCGCCTAGGGAAAATTAACTGCGGCCGCCTGAGAGTAACGCAAGACTCAGCTTCCGAGGAAACGATCTGCCGCGTCTACCTGCTTAAATCCAGCATAATGGTCTGCTCTTAGAGACCAAAAATTAATTGGTTTTTATAGAGAGATGGCGTAGCTTAGGGGGGCGAGCTGGATCTTATAATTCACATCTTTAGACATGCTGATACATGGAGCCATAGCGATGTGGCTGCGGCATGTTTTTCAGCTGGAGGGGCGTCTGTCTTCGTTATGCTGGACTCAACAATTTTGTGGGCTGGTGTATTTTCCAGGCCCGTTAGGTGTCTTGGTGTCGAAGCTGAGCTTTCAGTAGATTTCAGTTTTTCAATCACTTGGTTAGCGTGCCTCATAAGGTTCTTTGAATAGTCCTCTTAAAAGTTGCTCGCATAGAGTGAAGGTTTCCTTCGCTACACTGAGGGCCTCCTTGGCGTCCTTCACACTGAATAGTTCGGATGCTGGTTTAAGCTCTGACTCGTAGCCGTACATCGCTGGCCCCCTCTTTCTCGCCAAGTCGGAGGACACGGTGAGGAGCCAAGGAATCCTTGATGAAAACCATTCTGGAGTCTTATCCTTCACTATGTTGAGGGCGTCCCCTACGTCGTGCCGCTTGGGATACTCGATGGTGAACGCTCTTAAAACTGCTTTTAGGCTCAACTCGACGCATTCTTGGGCGCGCCTCACGGTCATCGGGTAATCTCCATCCGAGAAGGCATTCTCGGATTCGAGGAGGCACCTTCTGGCTTTCCTAAGGTAGTCTTTGGCCATGGCCTCGGTGTTCAAAGCTCTACAGCCTCCCCCGCCTTAACGTCTGGTTTGAGAACCCAGAAGCCGCCCACTTTTCTGGCTCCGAGCTCCTTAAGTCTCGCCTTCAGCTTTTCCAGTTCAGCCTGCAGCACCCCGCTGTCGTGAAGTATACGCACATGCTGGGTCATATCCAAGAGAACTGGGGGGTGTGCTTTCAGCTCTTCCTCGCTCAGCACGTGCTCCTGTATCACCGGGGACCACCCATACTTGGAGATGAATGCTGAGTACTCATCGAGCCCCCTCAGCATCTCTCTGGCTCCGTTTAGAAGCTTAAGCCTCCCCGAGATCGTGCAGCTGGTGCTCCGCAGAACCACGAGTACGTCTATGTCGCTCTCTGGAAACTTGGCCTCACCCCTGGCGAGAGAGCCGAAAACAGCGACCGCTGAGAGGCTGTTTCCAAGCTCCCTTTTGAGGAGCTCAGCGTACCTTTCAACTAGACGCCACTCCAGTGAAGATGACACGAAAAACACCGCCACTCCTTCGATGCCTACCGGGAGGGCTATTGCAGGCTCCTCAGCAGTTTCTGAGTTAGGTATGTCATTAATAAAGTGTTTGGTGTCGCTTGTGCTGGAGCAGTATGAGCCATGCTTTCGCTGGTTACGAGGAGGCAGACTCCACTAAGCGCCCCCCTTACTGCCGGCGGCGAAACCCCTCACACAGCTAATAGAAAAAGGATACTTTCACGGGTCTTGCAACGGCTCATAGTACCTTTTTTTTGTGGCGCATGGTATGCAGAGGTGTTTCCCGTTTATCTCTAATGTTAGGGTTTCCATTGTTGGCTCGCCGCACTCGTCACAGACCACTGATTTCCTTATTTGGGCCTGTGGAGGAGCCTTTACGACCACCCTTTGGACTTTGAATAACTCGTCGCCGCTGATTTTCTCTAGGACTTCTAGGGTTTTTCTCCTAGCTCCTTCATCTTGGCTGAAGAAGCCAGCCTCCGAGAGAGCACTAAAAAGTTTACTTCCGCCATCCTCTGTGAGGAGTAACCTGTAGGCCTCCCCGGTTTCCCTCGAGTAGAACGTTGCAGCCATCTTGCCGTACTTCTCGATATAGAGGTTCCCCTTGCCCAGGGAGGCACCCACCACAACCTGTATCCCGTCCACGGCGCAGCTGTCGTTCTCAACTATCGCCACTACCTCCTCATCCTTCGACCTTGAGGATTTGAGGAGCTTTAGGGCTGCGAGCCCCATCATGACGCCGATAATAAGCCCGGGGCAGAGGTGCCCATGAAAGCGCTCCGCCTCAGCTAACACGTCGAGGAAACACGGCATGCAAATCCCTCCCAAGAAAACAAATGACGCTTGAAACTAAAAATGGCTTCCACCACTGCCAGCGATGGCAGCTCAGGGTCTCGTAGGCGAGTTAACTTAATAACTCCTTCCACTTATACTGGGGGTTAAAGCCCTACCCGGGTTGCCGAACCCCCGGTGCAGACCAAGTTGGAGGGTTCCTTATTGGAGAAGATCCAGATGGACAAGCCGATAGTTGAGCTCGACGGGGACGAGATGGCTAGGGTCATGTGGGCTTGGGTCAAGGAGAAGCTCATATACCCTTACGTCGACCTGAAAACGGAGTACTACGACCTTCACGTGAAGCGTAGAGACGAGACGGGTGACGCGGTCACTCTTCATGCTGCTGAAGCCATAAAGAGATGGGGTGTCGGTGTTAAGTGCGCTACGATAACGCCTAACGCTGAGAGAGTTAGGGAGTATGGTCTCAGGAGGGAGTGGAGGAGTCCGAACGCCACGATAAGAGAGGTCCTTGACGGAACCATTTTCAGGGCGCCGATAATCCTTAGGAACGTGGCTCCGGCGGTGAGGTTTTGGAGGAAGCCCATAGTCGTCGCCCGCCACGCCTACGGCGATATATATTCCGGCGTCGGATTGAGGTTCGAGGAGGCCGGCGAGGTGGAGGTCGTTTACAGGCCTGCCTCGGGCGGGGAGGTCAGGGTGAAACTTCCAGCCCTTAAAGGCTCAGGGGTGCTTCAAGCATACCATAATTTAGACGACTCAATAGAGAGCTTCGCGAGGGCATCATTCAAGTATGCTCTGATGAGTGAGCTCAACCTATGGTTTGCGGCGAAGGACACCATCTCGAAGGTTTATGACGCGAGGTTCAAGGAGATATTCGGCAAGGTTTACGAGGAAGAGTTCAAAGAGGAGTTCAAGAGGAAAGGGCTAAGCTACGAGTACTACTTGATAGATGACGCTTACTCTAGGGTGATGAGGTCTGAGGGGGGCTTCGTCTGGGCTACGAAGAACTACGACGGGGACATAGTTTCAGACATGGTTGCCTCGGCTTTCACGGGGAGCCTCGCACTCATGACCTCGGAGCTCCTCTCGCCCGAGGGATACTATATGGCTGAGGCCGCCCACGGAACCGTACAGAGGCACTACTACAGGCACTTGAAGGGGGAAAAGACGTCCACGAACCCCACAGCGATAATATTTGCGTGGGCGAGTGGACTTAGGGAGCGGGGTAAGAGGGACGGCATAGCCGAGCTAGTCGTCTTCTCGGATGCGCTGGAAGAGGCCGCCAGGATAACCATAGAGGGGGACAGGGTAATGACGCAGGACGTGGCGAGAGTAGCCGAGCCACCAGTAAACATGGTCGCAACAACGGAGGAATTTATTGAGGCCGTCAGGAGAAACCTAGACAGGATAACCGAGAAAAAGCTGACATAAACCGCGAATCAGAAGGAATGCGTCGTGAAGCGCGGAAGTGCAACCAACAATGGAATAGGGACATCGTCCACCTCAGGCCTTTGGATGTGGGAGTGGTCGCCTCAAAAGCCTTAATGAACCGTTAAAAAGGGGGAGGCCACGTAAATCTCAAAGACCACGCATCTCAGAGCCCTCTAAAGTTTCGCTTTACCGGTAAGTTTGACTATTTTTGTCCGTCCCCTAGATTCCTTCTCCACCAACCCCTTCTTCTCCAGCAAGTTGACCGTCATGCTCACCTTAGCTTTGCTGTAGCCTATCCTACTCTGTATCTCCTTCTGGCTCATCACACCTCCGGACTCGGAAAGCAGCTTCAGCACCTCCCTCTCAGCGTCGCTGAGCAGAGGGAAAACCACGTCAGATAAACCGCCCCTCCTCCTGTAAAAGAGAACTGCTCCGAGTACTATTCCGGCCACAGCAGCAAGAACGACGACCGGAACCCACCACAACCCCTGCGGAGAAGGAACCGGGAAAGGTACGACTGCGACGCTTGAACCTGGCTCAGATGCTGTGGCCGTCGAGTAGCGCACGATGAACGTCTCATACGTTCCAGATGGTAAGTTATTGTACTCCCACTGGAAGACGAGCCTTTCCCCGTCGGTAAAGTTGCTGGTGGGCTCAGGACTGATCGGGGTAACCCCTTCACTGTAAAGGAAGCACCTCGGTGGAAGCCAGACCTCAAAAACGAACTTTCCGACGCCCACCTCAAGCTTCTCGCTAAACAAGAACTGGAAGTAACTATACAGGACTAAGACCACTTGCCCAGTAGTGAAGCTGAACGAGAAGTTCCCTGCTTCTCCCGGAGGAATCAACGTTTCAACATAAATCACAGTATCGTAACGCCTAAACTCAAGCGTATAATTGTAAAGAGGAGCTGAAAGATTAACTACTGAAAGATTCAAGATATCCGTCAACTCTATTATAAGACTGAAGCCGGTAACGTTCTCGCCGCCAGTGTTCTTCACGCTTAGGAAGATGCTGAACTCAGCCTCCCCCGAATCAAGCAGCACAGCAGTAATCCTTTCCTCACCAAACTCGTAAGACACATCCTTGCCGTTAACGGTTGCTCCCACAAATAGCCGAGTGTACACGGCCTCCCCGCCATGGGGCAAACATGCCACTAAGAGCGCCCCAACAAGAACAACCAAGACGGCAACCTTTAACCCACGCAAACCCGCTTCCCTCGAACAGGGCTACACAAACAAAAAAATGGAAAAGGAGTGAGAAATATGTTTCCATCGAGGAAACTAGCGCCGCCTAAGGTAAACTGCCGTAGCCACGCCAGCAATTAGCAGCACAGCAGCACCCACCAGCATCATGCCAGCCACCTGTGACTGCCCAGCAACATAATACAAGAGAAGCAAGCCCGCCTCAGCAGGAAGCCCTTCCCCTCCTGCGCTCAGAACCGCAAAGTACGGGTCAAACGAAACCTCGCTGTCTCCAAAGTGGTCTACGCAAAGCTGCAGCTCAACACCTCCCTCTGTCACGTTAAAGTATGAAGTAACGCTGACAACCCGTTGCTCCGTGTCGGAGCATAAGGCATAGTTGAACCATCTAAACCTCGCCCTTACCTCATGCTCATTCCCAGCCATGACAAGCCCTATCTCGCTCTCATCCTCAGATATTGAAGGAACGAACCCTGACGCTTCGTCACTGTTACTGAACGTTATGCCGTTCGCCAGCCTGTACCTGTACTCGTACTCCGCCTCCTGCTGACACTTCAAAATCACGACCAAAGCCAGCTTACTCGTACCGCCTCCATCCACCCAATTATAGTTGTTTACGACTATGTCCACTTTAACAGCCCTTAAGCCTGGAACTACAGTAGAATATCCAGGGCCAGTAGCGCTTTCAGGGCTAGCAATAAGAGCATCATTGAAGTAAACGCGAATGTACACTGTCAAGTTCAGACTACTGCTAATTCCATTGAAACTAATCCACACCTTATCATTCTCTACGCCTATAGCAGCAAGTCTCCAAATCATATTTGAAAGACTTATATTTCTCAGCACTACGTCACCGTCATCTAATATTCCGTTGCCGTTTATGTCGTTAAACTCTATTATGTATGCTGGATGCATGTTGAATTTAAATCCTAGATTTCGTGGTGTTATCGTCCAATATGTAACGTTTGTAAAACTCCCAGGCATGTTGTTGAGTAGGTCTGCGAACTTCATGTCGAAGTAATCGGTGCCGATTCTTCCCCGTTGCAGCATTTCATTCCATGGTGTTTGGCTTGTTGTTGGCTGGTTTGTGGTTGCTAGTGTTGGTGTTGCTAGTGTTGGTGTTGCTAGTGTTGCCGTTAGTAGTATTGTTAGGATTAGTGTTGCTAGTGTGCCTGTTGCCGCTAGGCTTTTTCTTTTCACCATTTTTATCACCGATTTTAATTAATATGTTGTTTATTATTTAAATATTTCCTTTAAACTTTTCATCTCCTAGAATAAAGCAGAAAAAGAATGGCGCGAACGGAAAAATAAACGTTCATAACAATTTAAAACTGTTTAAAAGAACCAAAAAGGGAAGAAAATGGCAGAAGAACGGAAATAAAATCTCCCAGTCTCAACAATTCTCAGCCTGAAACATCACTTCCAATGCTGAACTTTCAGTTGAAGGTTCACTGAAGCCGCTAATAACCCTCTTTGTGCTAAACTATGTCTGTCTTCGGAGCAGCCCGCCCTTCCTTGCTTTCGATTTTCCAGTTCACCTACTTGTTATAAGTGGTTTTGAGGACTGACTTTTCTGGGAACCATTTTTCGTATGCTTATCTGGCGCGTCTCTCCAAGTTTTCCTATCGGGGTCCTCCAAAAGCCCTTTACCTCTGGATTTCTCCTCTTCTTAGCGCCTCCTCGAATCTTTCCTTTAGGCTTTTTATTGTCCATCGTCTAGGAGTATTATTCCCTCGTGGAGCGCGTCAAGTATTAACCCCAGAGAAGCCTTTAAGCATGCTCTCCAGCTCTCCGGGTGAGACCCATAATGCCTCCACGAGCTTCGGCAGCAACCCCTGCTCTTCTCCTGAGCGCCATAATGTCATCGTATGGTATGGTCTATCAAAGTGGTCGGAGACCACTGTTAGGTTGATGTCGCTCCTCCCATAAACTCCTCCTCTAGCCGTTGAACCATAAATGGCGCCCCTAACATCAATGAACTTTGACAGTCTCTTCAGATAATCGACGACGTGGTCGACATAAACTCTCTTCACCCTCTTTCAAGGGTTTCCCTTATTTTTCAAGCCTCTCCTCGTCCAATTCTGGCAAGAAGCTCAACTCCTCAATTTTCGAAAATAAGCTCACCTTCCTGAAGAACTCGGCCAAGCGCCCAGCAACAAACCTCGCATCCTCCAAGAAAAAGCCTGGCAGCATCCTCTGAGTAGTACTCGTCAGCATGATGACCCTGTCAGCGTGCCTCACACCGTAGCAGGGTCTCGTCCTCCAAACTTAGCTATAGATGAGACCTCCTCAAGTAGTCTTAAGTCTCCAAGTGGCAAGTTCAGCCTTACCTCACCTGCTCTGGCGCTGTCATTTCGCAGATGCCATGAGGAGTTATGGGTTTACCGGGGATCGAAGCCGAGAACAGAAATGGCGGCCTTAACGAGCTTCTCAAGGAACTGCCGGAGGTGATAAACTAAAGCCCCCTGTTTTCCTCGAAGCTAAGCCTGCGAATCACGCGCCTCTCCTCAAGGGCGAGCTTAACCCAACCTGTGGCAACATCAAAGTTATCAATCATTAAAACGCCATTCAAGGAGGTAGCAAGACAGCTTAAAACTTGCGCATATGCGCATTGGAGCATTATTCAAGAAAATTTGATTTTTCCAAATTTACTTGTTTTGGTGTTTAACAGTTTCTCCGACTGGAAAGGCGAGGTTATTTTAGGGGAAAGCTGAAAGGGGAGGTTGCAGGGATAAGAACCAGCGAGTACGTTAACTGCCCCCATTCTTGCCTCAGCTCATATTGGAGCTGATGTCCTTATCACTTAAACGGGGAAGTGGGGAGCTTGCAGGGTTGTTTCGCCGCGAATGTCCCGCATGCAAAAACCAGGCTCCAAATAGTGAAAACGTAGGTGGGGCGTTAAGTATCACTTAAATGAGGTATTCGTTCTAAACAGTCACTTGCTCAGTTTTTTGATTACGTGGTCGACGAGCATATCTGCTATTGGTACCCCTGTTGCGGCCTCGATCCCCTCCCATGTTGGCGTGGCGTTTACTTCAAGCACATAGGCGCCGTCCTTCCCCTCAACTATGTCCACTCCGGCATACTCACACCCTATGGTCTCTGCAGCCTTCACACTCATTTCCTCCAGCTCGGGCGTGAGCTTGCAGGCCACTGGCTTCCCTCCCTGCGAGACGTTCGTCTTCCACCCGTCCGCAACCCTGTAGATCGACGCCGCAACACTCCCGCCTATGGTGAACGCCCTTATGTCTCTTCCCCCGTGTGGTATGAACTCCTGTATGTAGAAGACCATGTTGTTGAGGGCTAGCGCCTTGAAAACCCTATAGGCGACGTCCTCGTCTGAAACCCTGACCACTCCCTTACCTTGGGATCCGAAGAGTGGCTTAACCACGACGTCCCCCATCTCTCTGAAGGCACGCATGGCTTCGTCGAAGCTCTCCGTCACAACGGTTCTGGGGGTTGGTACCCCCGCACGTTCCAACAGGAAAGACGTGTAGTACTTGTCGCTCGCCCTCTCCACGGAGGTGGGAGAGTTAACCACGAAGACTCCAAGCCCCTCCAAGGAGTGTAGCAGATCCATTCTGAAGAAGACCTGCTCCGCCGAGCACGAGCTGAACCCCCTAAATATGAGCGCGTCCAGCTCCATGAGGCTTCGCCCCCTAAAGGTGATGTCCCCGCCAACCTTCGACACCACTTCACAGGGATCCACCACAATCACTGGTAGCCCCCGCCTCCCCAGTGCCTCCAGTATCTTTTCCACGGCATACCCCCTAAACTGGGTCATGACCCCGAAGAGAATCCTCTCCACCTC
>JAHAWR010000061.1 GCA_018383835.1 Candidatus Jordarchaeia archaeon
ACTGAGTTCAGAGTGTGCTCTTCCGATCTTGGGGGGGGGTGGGGTGGGTTCACCCTGACGGGGGGTGAGGCTGATGCAGGCTCCAATGAACCCGTGAGGGGCTTTAAGGCTCGTGAACCCCAAGGACCAAGTATGGATCAACACTTACCCATACTTAGTCTGGAACCCTAAAGGCCAGAAGAGAAAACATTATCTTTTTTGTCTCTGAAATTTAAATCCAGGGATTTTTCGTTATTATGATGGTGTTCGAGATGAAGCGTAGTGGCATTGCGGAACTTATTCTTCATGATGGCGCCGCCCCCCGATGGTTGTTTGAGCGTATGGTTAGACTGGCGAAACCTATAGTTTCGTTCATAGTATTGGAGTATGGGGAGGATGAGTTTTTAAGGAGACTGGCTGACCCGTTTTGGTTCCAGGCTTTGTCATGTATTCTCGGTTTCGACTGGCACAGCTCGGGGACAACGACAGTCACTTGCTCAGCTTTGAAATTGGCGTTAAATCCTGAGGAACATAGAGTGGTGGCGGCTGGAGGCAAGGGATCATTCTCTCTTAAGACGCCTGAAGAAATCAAACAGGCTGGTAAAGTTTTTGGTCTCTCTGAAGACGAAGTCGAGAGGCTGGTTTACTCAAGCAGGATGGCTGCAAAGGTTGACAATGTAGCCATCCAGAGTGGCTACCCTCTATATCACCATGTTATGTTCCTTTCTGGAAGCGGGAAATGGGTGGTTGTTCAGCAGGGGATGAACCCCACATTTAAATCGGCTAGGCGGTATCATTGGCTTTCCGAGCAAGTCAGGTCATTCGTGGAGGAACCTCACACAGGCATAGTTGGCGACATAGTTCACGAGCATGTGTTAGACATGACAGCTAAAGAAAGCGAGGATTGCAGAAAAGTCTCCCTCGACATCGTCAAGGATAACCCCTCACATATTAAGAGCTACTTTTCAGCGGATAGTATGCAAAAGAGTCTTCTCGACTGGATTCCCGAGAGGGGCGGGTTTAAGCGGCTTAACATGCGCATCAGCGTTAATTGGGATGCGTTAAAGAAGGCATATGAAAGTCAGCCTGAAAGCTACGAGCAGCTCCTTTCAATAAGAGGAATAGGGCCCGGCACCGTGAGGGTTTTGGCCTTGATTGCTGAGCTGGTCTTCGGATCCCAGCCAAGCTGGAAAGATCCCGTAACGTACTCATTTGCTTTTGGCGGAAAAGACGGTGTTCCATACCCTGTTGACAGAAGGCGCATGGATGAGGTAACCAGTTTCCTCGAAAGGGTGATCGAAGAAGCAAAAGTTGGCGTAAAGGAAAAAGTGGAACTCCTGAAGAAGCTGAGGAGGCTTAGTGGCAGCCGCCTCTAGGATAGTTGTTCAACCTCTTCAGCGACCACATCCACTAACGGTGAAAATTCTTCAGCGACTGCTCGCAGTCACTTATCTTGCTCGAGGGGAGTGGAAGCAACTTTATCAAGCTATCCCTCTCGAGGTAAGACTCTATGTCGCTTGCCTTGATATCGCCTGCTGGAACCCTTGCCTAATGCGCGCGTTCACACTTGCTTTGAAACTTTTAGCATCAAGGATGACCGGCTAAGCCGGGAGCTACGCCGACTATAACGCCAAAACTTAGAGAAGGAGAGAGGCACACCTTGTCCTTATGCCCCTCAACTACAATGTGCCCATACCTCTCCCTCAAGATGCAGTAGCAGCTTTCTATGGCATTAGGTCAATGGAATCTCGCACTTCCTTTAAATTGTCCGTCATCGTTGAACCCTATAATCTTAGCGGCATAGCCTCCAAACTTAAAAATGAGCTCTGCGTCAAGGACTTTTGAAGCAAGCGAAGAGTTAACGGTCAAAACATTAAGCGCCCTCTTCTTGAAAATTCTGTACCTTTCAATCAGCACCTTTGAGGAGGCGGCTCCCTCTGCGTGTCTGAGCACTTCCAAAGTATCAACAGGGTTTGTCACCTCATATGGCATGTCGCTCAGCATGGTGGCCCTGTGTAACGTTACAATGTCGTCACAGAAAAAGCCCCCTCTCAGTCTTACACCTAAAGGTTAGACGTCGTAGTCATACCACAAGTCATGTTCAGAGCAGGCTTTAAAGACTCCCAGATCGAAACCCCGTCTAACGAGCCCTCTAACTATTGCGGATGCAACAACGGTTTTACCTGCGTCACCAGCCACAAGTTCAAAAACGAAGATAGATACCATAACTCCACCCAAGGGGGAATCAAAAAACACACTCCTTCACTTTAAAAAACAATGGAAAAGAAGATAAATTTAACTTCTTTGTTATTCGCTATATTATATAGTCTGCAAGCTTGGCTATTCTTTTCAGTATGTTTGGATGAGTGCTAAAGAGCTCCGCTATTCTGCTACCAAATCCTAAAGCGCCCTTCACTTTCTCTTTTATCTGAAGAAGCTCATAAGCGTCTATTCTTCCATCCCTGTTAACGTCGGCCTCCATAAGAACGAGGATCTCTTTCGGGACACTGTAAGATGGTTTCACGGCGAGGAACGCCTTAATACATTCGAGCTTCCTGATTTCTTCCTCGCTAAATCTTTCTTTTCTAGCTACATTGTAACGCGTCAGCTTGTAGAGGGCGGACGCCATTACTTCTGGCCGACCTACAAGTTCGACGCTTCTAGCGTCAGCATAGTACTCCCTAATTCTGCTCATGTAGAGAACCATAAGCTCTGTTAACCAGTACATCACTAGGGCTCCGATCCCTATAAGCAGGGCGATAGCCCCTCTCCCCCTATTTTCATAGCCTGAGAAAAGTGTGAAAAGAAAAATGTAGTAGCAGATTAAAGGCATAACGCTTAAAGCCGTAATGATTATCATGTCTCTATGTTTTATGTGGCCAATTTCGTGTCCTATCACTGCTTCAAGCTCGTCTTCGCTGAGTAATTCCAAAAGTGGCCGTGTTACACAAACGCGCGCATCACGCATTGTCCTTCCGTACGCGAAAGCATTCGGGACACTTATATCTGATATCCCCACACGCGGCATAGGTATGCCTGCCTTGGCTGCAACTCTAGCCACAATGTTGTAAAGTCGTGGGTTTTCATAGGGCTCCACGTACCTTACTCTTATAACTAAGTCGACTATTCCGGGGCCAATAATGTATTGTACCCACATAATGGCTACCGCCACAGCTATGTAATATGTTAGATCGTTAACGTTTAGGAGGTACATGACGGCAGCTATTAGCGCATAGAAAAGCGCGAACATAAATGTGACCACTAGAACCATACGTAGCTTTAGACCCAAAGTCCTCAATAACATCCACCAAGCGAATATTATTAAACAATGTTTTAAAATTTTTTGTTTAAATGTGAAAGCCTGTTGACGGTGTCGCTCTGCAAAGCGTCTTCACGGCAATGGCCAGACTTCATAGTTCGGCGGGAACGATACTGTGAATTTATAGTTTATCTTGAGCTCGTGCTCAGGCTTTATGCTTTCCTCCCACTTAAGTATGCCCATCTCGCTCTTCTCACTTGGAGGCGGAGTGGATGAAACGAGCTCGACAACTATTTCGGGGTCTCGAGGTACTGGAATCCTGTCGTAGATGACTGTCTTCGCCTCCTCTCCTAGATGATTTTTAACCTTAAGAGAGTATCCATAACTTACAGTTGTTTTCCCCTTTACAATACCTTTCTTCTCTTCCTCCCTTAACGTCATCTTTCTCTCGCATTCAAGCCTCTCCTCCCAAGATGTAGGGAGCTCGACCGTTTGTCCCAAGGCAACGTATGGTAGCTCAGCTACTCCAACCATAATATCTCCTTTGAAAATCCTGCATAAACCTGGGGGAAGAGGAAAACTTTCATTCTTAATTTTCACCAGTTCAACGAACCCAGGAGCCGCGTAAGCATCCCAAGCATAAATGGTTTCAGCACTCATGGAGAAGCGCTCAATTAATATTAGAGCAGGCTTACCTGGAGCAAAAGATCCTCTAGATGATACGCGAAAGGCGAGGCCCCCCTCAATAACATCAGTCTCCTTGAAGGCTGGTGCCAGCTCCCCCTCAACTATGCGTTCAACCTCGGCAACTGGTTCACCAGCGTACGTCATCTTCTCCTTCAACGGTGCTGGTGAAGGCGGATATAAAGGTCTTATGGTGTCTATAAACCATGGCTTCGGCTCTGGTTTCCAGGCTTTTAGAATCACTTTGCCATGTATGACTGCAGGCACATTTTCCCACGGAACCCCTGCGTTCTGCCATGCTTCTGCGTAAAAGTCGAAGTTGGCCTGTTTTCCCAGCATGAGGTCGTAGACGGGCACCCACCCGGCGTCACGTACATCGTATTGTAAGATGAACTCGTATCTGCCTTCCTGGCTACACAAAATGGAGAGCTCTATTGCACCTAGCTCCAGAACCCTCTCGCTTTCACCCTCTAAGAGGACGCTAATCTTCTTTATCTCATCCTTTAGAACGCAAATTTCTCTTTCCTTCCTTACAAGCTCGGAAGCTACTTCTCTCCTTCTTCTTGATAACCCACTCAAAAAATCACCGAGCCTCTCCTCACTAACCTCCCCGGTGAGAACTGCTACAGAGAAAGCCTCAATGCCCTTCCTCACCGCTCTATCCAAGGAATCGACTAGTTTCCTCAGCATCTCCGCTTCTCTCTCAAGCACCTTGAGTTTATCCTCAGCCTCCCTCAACTCCTCTAGTAGCACCTGTTTTTTGGCTTCAACATCCTCGACGCCAACGGCAGCACTTTTCACTTTCACCCCCGTAACTGCAACTCCCCGCCTAGAAAACACTCTCACAGACCCCGGAATTATATTTGCTTCCCTCTCTATTTTCTCAACTAGCAGCACGGCTTCGCCCCTGTCAAGTTCGACCGTGAACCCTCTTTTAACTGTTGCAAAGTTTCTAAAGAAGGCAACCTCCTTCAACTCCGTCGATACCTTTTTGACGCTCATAACACCCACCAAGAACCCGTTTTTATAAAACATTTAACCGAGATAGATGGTTATTAATTTTCTAGAAAAAACCGTCAAAGTAATTTTTTGGATGAACATACGGTAAGGCGCCGTGTACATCACTAATTTTTTAATAGTTTATTTCGTTTAGCTTGTTATTTCGTTTAGCTTGTTCAAAAATCTTTTTTAGGTGAGAACATGATTATTATATCCGGGAGGTGGAGGTTCGCAGAATATTTTTCGGGTGAACCAAATCAGAAGGACGGTATGAAGAAATGTTAGAGTTTATCAGCAAGGATTCGGTGGTTCCCCGTAGAATCTATATCGTTGATGCACATCATCACCTAGGTGCAGACAGGGATGGTCAGAGCAATCGTAACCCCGCTGCTCCTGGCGGGACGTTCGACTTCTGCATTAGGCTGGGTAGTTACCTGTTAAAGACCCTTTCTGACGAAAAAGTTGACCTTAGGTTTCAGCCTCACGGCTTCCTCAAGGAGCTGCTTGAGAGCGAGGAGAAGTGGAGAGAAACCCTTAATGGAACTTGGGTTGTGGATCAGATTGTGGTTTTTCCCTTCAACGACGAGTTCAAGTGGAGGGAGGGCGACGAGGGGAAAGCCACCTACTGGAGGTCAAATGATAACATTTACAGGTGGGCTTCACGTGCCCCTTACTCCCTTAAACTAATAGGCTACTCGCGCATGGTTCCACATGAAGGAGAACTCGCAATAAAGGAGCTTCACAGAGCTGTCAAGCAGCTTGGACTAAGGGGCGTAAAGCTCCACCCCCGCTCTGATGGCTGGGGCAACGAAATAGATTCTGAGCCAGTAGAGAACTTCCTCACAGAAGCAGCTAAGCTGGGCGTCCCCATAATATTCGACACTCGCGGCTTCAGCCAGGTGGTGGACATAACTTCGGTGACCACGAAGGCGAGGGCTAGGCTTGCAAGAATCGATAAACGCCTGACGAGGCAACTTAAAGTGATAGTCGCTCACATAGGCTTCCACCTAAGCTACGACGAGCTATACACTGTGCTGAGCCACCCCAACATTTACGGTGAAGTTTCAGGTATACACGACGCCGGCATACAGAAACTCTTTGAGGAAGCATCCCTAAGACTAAAGGAAACCCTAGGTTCCTACCACTCATGGTCTGAGAAAATAATCTTCGGGACGGACTTTCCCTACTTCGACGTCCACCACGCTGCGCAATTCATCTCTTACGTGTTAAGCGAGGACTTTCCCGGTACAATTGAGGACGCACAGCGTATACTAGGCGTTAACATCTTGCGCTTGATTCCCCCAATGCTGGAAATCCCCCCTCAAAGAGTGGAGTCAGTTCACTTCGACGGATCCCTTATTCCTGTGGCTAAGAGGATACTTGCATCCAAGATAGCAAAGCTCTTCTCGGAAGGAAAGTTAAACATATCCTCTTTCGAAGTATTCTTAAGTCTCCCACCTAAAGCGTCAGTAAAAGATGACTGCCTTCTACTGGTTAAAGGCAAGGAGGGAAACGGTGAACACACCCTCCTTATGCTCCTTACAGTGATGGGACTTGGAACTGTGGCGCGCTTTAACGCCGAGCCATCTGGCTCTAAAGCACTGATTAGTAGAGAGCTGGGCTACGATGACTCCCTCCTAAGGCAACAATTTTATAACGCGTTATGGCCGGATAACGTCGAGAAAGACCAATCCGAAATTGAAAAGAAGTTATGTGCGCTCTTAAAACCCCTTCTTGGGAGTGAGAGCGTATCGGAAGAAAAATTGAAGACAAGTTAACCGGTAAGTTAAATAGCGGGATTTTTATTAAGAAAAGAGAGGGGATGACTGATGTCCGGTGGGAACCCAGACATTAATGCCGAGAAAAGCGAGACAGAAAATGTGGCTAAACCTCTAAAGGCAGTCAAAAAAACAGTGAAGAAAAGGGAGGATGCAGAGCATAAGGTTAACGAGGGAAGGAAGGAGGAGGAAGAAGTTCTTAGGAAAATATTTAGAGAGGCAGAGGCTGAAAAAGAGAAGGCTCCTAAGAAAACGTTCAAAATTTCGGTTAGAGAGAGTTTGTCCGGATACATAACGATTAATGATGACGACGCGAAGGAGCTTGCCGTCCATGAGGGGGCAATAGTTGAGTTTGAAGACCCCCTTTCAGGGGCGGGGGGTGTAGCCCTTGCGCATTTGAACAAGAATGTCCCTGTAGGGGTTGCTGTGATAGAGCCAGCCCTTAGTGAAGCATGCGGCTTAGACGAAGGCTTCGAGGTAGATATAAAGAAGTTCGAGGGTGCACCCCAAAAATTGACTAAAATTTCCTTCGGAGTAGAGCCTCTTGAGGGTGAAGCAGAAGAAGCCATAAAGCGTGTCATGGACTCCAAGAAAGAGTTCCAAGACTGGCTTGACGGGCGGGTCATATTCAAAGACTGGGTTCTTAAAAACCCGAAATTAGGCGTCAATGTTTACATAGTCTCAACAGAACCGCCCCTAACTGGAAGACAGGTTGGAATAATAAACTTTGCAGAAATAAAAGAGTACGAGATCAAGCCATGGAGAGCAGCTGTCCCCTTCAACGCCATTCTCCTAATAGATGTCTCAAGGAGCATGCTGACTGAAGACATGAAAGTCACAAACATTGCTCCGGCAGTTGAAGCCATAAAAACTATAGGAGGAGAAGAAATACCGGAGGTCAAAGAATTCTTAGAACAGTTCCAAGAAGGAAAAGCTATTAAAAGAGTGGCTGGTGCGGTCTTCGCCACTCTCCTATACTTGGTGGAAAAAGTGGGTAGGGGATACGGTGAGAAGGTTGCTATAGTAACTTACTCCGAAGACGCCGAACCAATAACTTTCCTAATGACAGGAGGAATAAAACTACCATATTTCCACCCTGGAAAAAGCAAAATGGCAGGCGTCTCACAGCTCAGTAGGCTAATAATAGACAGACTCAATAGGATCTCCAGCCAGCACACGAACATGTCACAGGCCTTGATGAAAGCATTAGAATTAATTGATATGTGGAGTAAAGAAAGTGAGGAGAAAAAGATACCCACCATGGTTGTACTCTTAAGTGATGGCTTTCCAGATTTATGGGGTGAGGAGGGTCCTCCTGTTCAAGTCGTACACGATCACTTTTCTGGCAGGAACGACGTTGTGATTTACACGGTTGGCATAGGTGGGGAAGTCCAAGAAAGGATAATGGAAGCCATTGCGTCGAAGGGTCGTGGCGTCTACTACAAGGCGGAGGACTTGGGTGACCTGCTGAATTGGTATCAGCGGCTTGCGCGTGACTTAGTCATTAGACTCGAGACATAGCGCCGTAGTTAGCAGTTCCAAGTAGAAACTTTAAATAGTTGTAAGTATAGATAAGTTACTGATGAGTGAGGGACTCTACACGCTTAAAGAAGCTAAGAAGCTTCTTGGAGTCACCACATGGACGATCCAGCAATGAAATAGACAAAAAAATAAGATGCGTCAGAACTATCGGGGGGGAGCTTGCCAACGATCCAATAACCATTGTCTCACACTTCGCCGGAAAACTCTCGGAATAAGGAGTAATAGGTATAAAGAGGTCGTTAGCTGTGTCAGAGTGCTCGTATCAAGTTAGATCCTACAAAGTAAAGCACAACTACGACGTTAAAGAGTTCTTAGAGGCTTACAGGTGGCTATTGCAAAGAGCGATCAACGAGACCTGGAAAAACATAACTTGGAAGGAAAAGGTCACAAGAGGAAAAGGTTGATCCCGATAATTCCGAAGAGCAGCGAATTCAAGCGCAACCTAAGAAACTTCTTGCTTAGAAACTGGGTTTTCTGCGCTCACTACGCTGACTCCGCAATCAAGCAAGCATACTCAATTCTGAAGTCTTGGAGGAGAAACTACTTGAAGGGAAGAGGGACTAAAACGAAGCCTGTCGTTAAGAAGAAGTTCGTCAGAGTGAAGGAAACACTGTACTCCTACAAGAACGGTAAGATCAAGATAAGCATTAAACCATATGAAGGGTATTTGGTTTTCGATGTCTCGAACGCTTGGTTTTGGAGTAGGGCTAAGGGGGAGATGGGGGAGCTAA
>JAHAWR010000062.1 GCA_018383835.1 Candidatus Jordarchaeia archaeon
TCAGGCTCATGCCGTAGGCGACTTCGGGGTGTTGGGGGTTTCTAAACTCCATCCACCGCTTCATTCAACTCCAACACCCCCCATTTTTTGGCTTCTAGTTTTTCCGCTCCTTCTTGGTAATACTTGTTGCAAAAAGAATATTAACCAGTGCTTTTCCGTACTGTTGGAGTGTGGAGGCGTGACTTTGCCCGAGGCGAGCTTCAAGGATCTCTTCGAGATGTTCGAACGCTTCCTCGATGCTGAAAAGTTTAGCAGTATGAGCTCCCCCATCCACAGGCTGGATCCACGAGTCAAGATACTTGCATCCGTCGCTTTCATCCTGTCAGCCATAGCGGTGGACGGCTTCTCATACATCCTTCTGCTGGTGTGCGCGGTCTTAGCCATGTTGTTCGCCTCAAGGCTGCTCAAACCATCATTCCTTTACCGGTCTCTTCCATTCACATTTTTCAGCGCGGCGGTCGTGTCGCCTGTCCCGTTCGTAACGCTCGGGGTCCCCGCAGCGATAATTCAGCTTCCATTCATAACTCTCACCATGACGTTTGAGGGGATTTACAGGGCTTTGACCTTCATCTTCAGGGTATGGGTCTGCATAGCGTCAGGGCTACTCCTAACTTATACGACGCGATTCCCGGACATCGCAGCGGGGCTCAGAGGGCTCGGCGTTCCACCGTTGATCTCATCGATGCTCCTCCTCGCGTACAGGTACGCCCTGCTCTTCGCGGATGAATCCTTGAAAATGCTCCAAGCGAAGGAGCTCAGAACCATTGGAAAAGAGAGCTTCCTGGAAAGGGTAATGGGGGTCGGTAGGATAGCCGGCTGCCTTTTCCTGAGAGCCTACGAGAGAGGGGAGGAAGTCTACTACGCCATGAGCCTGAGAGGATACAGAGGAGAAACTCCACACAGCTCCAAGAAGCTTGAGTTGAGGGACTACGCGTTCATAGTTGCGGTCGCCGCCTTCTGCCTCGTGGTCACATCGCTTGGGTGGGGGGGTCCATCAATTCTGGCGCTCTGGCTCCCACCGTTCAGGTTAGTCCTTGTGGAGGCGCCGTTAAGGTGGCTCGTGCTGGTTTTACCGCTGTTTGGGGGCTTTATGGTTGCGTAGTGTTGTTCTCGAGGCTGACGACGTCTGGTTCACCTACCCCGACGGGACGCAAGCGTTGAAAGGTGTAAGCTTCAAAGTGTTCGAGGGGGAAACAGTCGTCCTCCTTGGGCCCAGCGGGGCGGGGAAGTCGACGGTGCTACTGCACTTCGCAGGCATCCTCTTCCCCTCGTCGGGCAGCGTCTACGTGTGCGGCGAGAAGGTTTCGAGGAGGAACGTTAAAGAGGTGAGGAGGCATGTGGGGCTCGTTTTCCAGAACCCTGAGAGCCAGCTCTTCTGCCCGACGGTCTGGGACGACGTGGCCTTCGGCCCAACCAGCATGGGACTGCCGGCGAACGAGGTCGAAAGGAGGGTTAAGAGGGCGCTCGAAGCCGTCGGCATCCTCGAATGCGCCTGGAAACACCCCCACCACCTGAGCTTCGGGGAGAAGAGGAGGGCAGCCTTGGCAACAGTGCTTTCCATGAGCCCCGACGTGTATCTTTTCGATGAGCCGACGGCAAACCTCGACCCGAGAAACGCTTTCTTCGTCATCGAAAAAATAGCGGAGCTGTCAGGTGAGGGGAAAACGGTCTTGGTCGCGACGCACGACGTCGACGTGCTTCCACAAGTGGCGTCGAGGGTCATCATCATGAGCGGTGGAAGAGTATTCTCTGACGGCGAGCCCGAAAAGGTGCTCTCCGACTTCAAGCTCATAGCGGAGGCAGGGCTACGCCCACCAGTGATCACAAGCTTCCTTCACAGCCTCAACGAGGAAGGCATACTAAACGTAGATGAGCCATATTCGATTTCCCAACAGAAGGCAAAACAAAAAGTGAAAGAAAGCATAGAAAAACTCTTAAAGCCATACTTGATGAAGCAAACCTAGAAAACATGGACCCGTCAACATCCTTATATCCCTGTAGAGGAGGCACGTGAGGCTACTGTCCTTTAACTGTTTTTCTTTAGATTATGAGCTGTCGTGGTTCATGTTTATGTTTTTCTAGAAAGTTTTTTACTTGGTCTAGTGTGGGGAGGCCGTCCACTGCTCCGTGGGCGGTGCATTTTAGCGCTGCTGTCGCATTTGCTATTTTTATTGTCTCGCTGAGGGAAAGGTTTTTGATGAGCCCGTATATGACACCGGCGTTCCAAGCGTCCCCCGCACCGACGGTGTCGACGGCCTCCACAGGGTATGCCTCCATGAGCCAGGCCGATGAGCGGTCGCCCAGGGCTGAGCCGCGCTCTCCCATCTTTACGCCGACCACTTTAACTCCTAGCTTTCTGCACTCCCTGAAGATCTCCTCGACGCCGGTTTCCCCGAAGAGAAGGCTGTACTCTCTAGTGGTGGCTAGGAGTGCGTCCGAGTTGGATGCTGCCTCAAGCGTGGCTTCCCTCGCCTCCTCCCTGCTCCCCCACGAGTCTGGCCTGTACGTTGGGTCAAAGGACACGGTAACATTCCTTTTCCTGAGCTCCCCGACGATTTCTAGTATGTCTTCTCTTAGGGGTCTGTGGGATAGTGGGAGGCCCGTGAAGTGGAAGACTGCGGCTTCCGATGCCAGTGCAAGGTCTTCCTCGTCGAGCCCCAGCTCGGTGTCGGCTGAGACCACCCATGGGCGCCTGTAGAAGAAGAAAGCATTCTCTCCCTTTAGTCGGGAGACGAAGGCGAGCGTCGTCCTGTATCCTGTGACCCTTACCCTTCCAACGTTGACATTGTTGGACTTGAGCGTATCGAGCAGGAATTCACCGAGTGGGTCACGTCCGACCGCCGCTATCGCCGCCGCCCTGAGTCCTAGGCGGGCGCAGGCTATGGCCGTGTTCATTGGCGCCCCGCCGAAGCAAACCTTAAAGGTTCGCTCACCGACGGGGACAAAGTCGGCGATGATCTCGCCAAGGCAGACAACGTCCAAGCATCACACCCCCAACAAGACGATAGACAGCAGCCTCCTTAAGTTTTCATCGCCACACCCGGATTCAAGAATATTCGGGTCTTCCGAAGAAAAATAAATAAATCGAATGCTGCTTCATCTGAGCTAGATTCCGGGGTGACAGGGTTGGGAGATGATTCCTTTGGGGACAGAGATGCTGACGAGAGCCACGTTCAAGCGGCTTTTCTCGCAGTCGCTTTCATCTCAAGCCTTCAACCTGCTCGGGGTCCTGGCTGGCGCCATACTGGCGACTTTATCGGTGTACACCTCCCTCAACCCCTGGATTCTGGTTCTGGTTCCCCCGCTGCTGACTGTGAGGGGGAACGTTGGCGGGATCCTATGTGGGAGGCTTAGCACATCCCTCTACCTAGGCCTCGTGAAGCCAACCTTAAGGAAGAATACGAGCTACTACTATGCGACTATGGCGAGCACCTTTGTCATGAGCTTCATCTTCTCCATTGTGATAGGGGCATTCTCGTTCCTCGTGGTGAACGCTACACAAGGAGGGCAGCTGAGCCTTACGGATTCACTCTTCCTGTCCACTATCGCCATGATGATCTGCACCACCCTGACGCTGTTCATAACCTCCTCAGTAGCCGTTGTCTCTTACAGGAGGGGAGTCAACCCGGAAGTTATACTCTACCCCATTTTATCTACCATGAACGACATAATGATGTGTGCCACGTACACCCTACTTGTGGTCGCCTACATGTCTTGGAGTTGGGGTTTCGCCGCCCTCTCCCTAACCCTGTTCCCAGTCTTCGCTGCAACCACCGTATACCTCACGCTAAAATACTGGAGGGAGGAGGCGTTTAGAGAAACATTCAAGGAGGGGTTCCCAGTAGCCCTCCTCCTCACATTCCTCAGCCAGATCACAGGCAGCTTCCTCTCACAACTAGAAGACCAGATATCAGCCTACCCCCAAATACTAGCCATTTACCCCCTCCTAATAGATGGCACCGGGGACGTAGGAGTGATCATCTCGTCGTCAACAACGGCGAGGCTGGCTCTAGGCTACATGGAGCCGCAAATGAGCAGTATCAAGAGGGAAGAAGGGCGGAAAGTGGCACTCAGCTCGCTAACGGCCGGCCTCACCATGATGTTAGGTGCTACGCTGGCGGCATCCATAACCTACACGCCCTCCATCCTCCAAGTCGCCCGGTCCTTCTCAGTCATAGCATGTGCCGAACTCCTCATAGCAGCACCAGTAATAGTCCTCGCCTCGTTCGGACTAACAATCCTAACATTCAGAAGAGGTATAAACCCAGATAACGTGACAATCCCTATCATAACATCCTTCGCAGACATGCTCGTCACAATATCGATCTTCCTAACATCCCGAATACTCTAACGGGAACGGCAACCACGCAGAAAAACCCCAAACCAAAACTCGACTTAACTATACAACACCCAAGGAGCCAGAAAGATGCCCCCTTAAACCCACCGCCAGAAGCGAGCGCTGAAAACCCACCCAACCATCAAGGTACAGACGCGTCGACCCCCACAACGCGCATACCTCCACGAAAATGTGCGAAACAGCCGCCCCAACCCTCATTCAGCCCCCTCTAAAACCTGGAGGCCAACACTTCCACTGGTGTTGGCTTTCGTGGCGCTGGGTTCTTTTTTCTTGTTTCGTGTGATTTTTGGGGGCTCCACGTTTACCGGGCAGATTTTCCACGGCGGCCACACCCACCTTAACGCTAAAAGAGCAGCCTCAAACCCTGCCAAATTCCTCAATAATCCCCCGGAGCGCTCACCATCCCAGAAATGATACCGGTAATATAAAGGGGAGGTGGCGCTGAGCCGTGTCCGCGAAGCCCTCCAGGGGTGCGGCGGAGCCAGAAACCTTTTATTGCCCATGCTCCATACTTCTGCATCATGTTGGTGGTGTGAATATGCCTAGGAGAGGTGTTAGGTGGGAGCTCGTCGGATTGCTTTTCGCCCTACTAATGCTGCTGGGATTGCTCATACCCGCCCTAACCGTCCAGACAACCCTCTTCGGCACCGTGGTTGACCTCAACTCCTGGTTCGGGTCACTGGAGAGCATCGTCTGCCTGGTTGGGGGAATAATAGGCCTGATAGGGGTCTTCCTAACCTTCGTGGCAGGAGAGTACGCCATCAACGATGGATTAGCGGTCTTCGGGAGCAGCGTGACGCTGACAGCCTCCCTCCTCTACATCTCAGGCAGGATCGGCTCATCAATAAACCTACTAACACTAAAGGTTCCATACGCGTACTACTTCCACATCTACCGTGGAGAGTGGCAGTACACTGTACTATACCGCGACATCCCAATCTATCTGGCAACCCTCCAGATACCACTTGGACCAATAATCACCTGCCTGTCAGCCCTGATGGTCGTTATACTCTTCCTAGCACTACTGGGCGGATATTGGAGAAGGAGATAAACAATCACCCACTCTTCTCTTCAAGCCCAGGGCCACTTAAGCGGGGACACGTGACCCACCATGCACAAGAAAACAGTCAACCCCCTAAGACTCGGCGGCCCTTACAGCCTAGCCGAACGCCACACACATTATCGTGTGGGCGAAAAATTAAAGATGAGGTTTCCTGTCTCCATTAGGGGGGTGGCTGGCTTGGTTTTCAGGATACTGTTCGTCTGCGACGCGAACACTTTCAGGAGCCCCGTGGCGGAGTTCCTGCTGAGGACGATGCTGGCTAACCGCGGTGTTGAGGGGGTTGAGGTTTGCTCGGGCGGGGTTGCCTCCCATGCGAGGGACGGGTGCATGGTGTCTCAAGACGCCATCCTACTCCTCAGGGAGGAGGGGGTTATGGTTCCGGAGGAGCCATTCTCAAAGGATCTCAAGAGGCACAGAGAGCTGGTGGAGGGGGCAGACCTCGTCCTGACGATGACGAGAAGGCAGAAAGAGTTGATCTTAGGGATGAACGGAGGGAGGGGCGCCGTGTACACGCTGAAAGAGTACGTCGGAGGTGAAGGAGACATAGAGGATCCGAGGGTTCTGGGAGAGGAAAGCTACAGGGCATGCAAGGAAGAAATCAAGGGGTGCCTGGAGAAGCTGATCGAAAAACTCCTCACGAAGTGATTAGAAATGAGGGTCAAGAGGGCCGCTGCGCTTGCACTCGTCCTCGCAATGTTTATGTCCATCCTACTGGTCTACTTTGCCCCCAAGACCAACTGGCTACCTATACCGTACCGTGACATCGAAACGAAAAACCTCACCTTCACCGTAAATTCCACTAGTTACTTTGACGTCAACTTCTACCTGTACTCCGGCTACAATGTAGAGTTTTCGTTCAACTACTCAGGCTTCATAGTGAATGTGACCCTGATGGACTCGGAGAACTATGAAAAATACCAAAGAGGTGAAAACTATACGTCGATCCTCAACATACTCGCCACCTCTACGGGTAAGACATACACGGGGAACTACACTGCCGTGAAAGCCGACAGGTACCATCTCGTCTTCGAAAGCTACTTCACGAACGCCACCGTGAGCCTGACAACCAGCCTGGAGGTGCTGAAGTTTCTGCCCGTGCCATACAGGGCCTGAGCTGCGCCTCTGGGGCGTCGACGTGCTGGACAAAGAAAGAGTACTCAAGGTGGATCAGGTTCTCCGAGTCCACCCTGCGCTCCGCTAGAGGCGACCGGGACAGGGGGGCCACAACTGCCTGCTTCAAAGCCCAGCAGGCGGCGGAGCTCACAGTCAATGGGCTACTCCGCGGACTCGGATTACTCGCCCACAGGCATAGCGTGTCAAGCTACTCGAACACCTCTCCAAATGCCAGCATCCTCGTCCAAGACCCTGGACAGGTATTATGTTCCAACCAGGTATCCGAACGCGTGAGCCGAAGGAGCCCCAGCAGACTACTACACGGGGGAAGACGCTGAAAACACTATTAAGTGCGCCGAGAAGATCATTAAGTGAGTGGACGAGAAATGGAAGTCGTTGAAGAAAGAAAGCGGATTAGAAAAGAAGTAATCACGAGGGCCTCAGAGTGGGCGCGCAGCCTACCCTCAAGTGCACAGTAGTACTCGTAGGCTCATACGCCAGAGGCGACTTTAACCTCTGGAGCGACATCGGCATCCTCCTCACATCAAGCGAACTCAAAGGAAACCCACTCGACAGGCTCAAAAAAGTGGATGCGCCGGCCGGCTTCCAAGTCATACCCTCCCCGAAGAATACAAAAAACAAACTGAAAAAGCAAACCCACTCACCCTAGAAGCAAAAAGCAAAGGAGTTATCCTACGAGATGACGAAAAATCTTCGAAACACTGAAACCCACCCGCCACAAACAAAAGACCAATGTAGCCAAATTCCAACCCGAAGCCGAAAAACAACACCACAACACAACCCACCAACACAGAACCCGTCTACGGCCCTCAACCCCACCTAACCCCCCCAACAAATAACCTCTAGGACACAAAAAGCCGACGAGAAACTATTGAAGAAGGCCCCAATGCTGAAAGCTGAACAAACCCTCTACCTAAACCCCGCATAAGGTTCCAATCCCGCTTCCGCTGAAAGCGTGGAAAAAGCACCTGTCATCCATCCAAATGTGATGAAGACCAAACATGACGAAACTCGACTCATTTGCCGCACTATAAAACCATTGTTTTTACGCCACCCTGAAAACCGGGTTTGGCTCTACACTATCAAATTCCAAGTTCTTTATTTCCTCAAACTTCCCTTTGTCCCTTACCTTTAACTTTTCCAATAATAACCGAAACTCCTCTTTCAATTGCTCCCTCGTAACAGTTACAACCTCTCTCAACTCCAAGGCCTCTATCTTTGAAAGATCAAAGGAATAGCCTCTTTTCCTCGCCTCAAGATAAATTTGAAACAAATAACCGTTAATCAAATCAACAGGCCTCTCATAATTCCTAAAGATCGTGAGTTGCGGGTGATTCCTATAACCAATAGTTTTTCCCTCCAGAACCTTCTTTGCCAAAAGACCCTCCCTCCAGACAGCAACTAAACCCTTACAATCAAGATATTTAGGATGAATCAACCACAGCCGCACCTTAACACCCACCAACACCCACACTGCTTTTCGGATTTTTATAATGCTTCCGTTATCAGCAACTAACGGAAAGTCTGCCGTTAAATATGTTTTTGCGGTTTGAATTTTCCATCTGAATTTGTGATTCATAATTTTTAAAGTGTGTGGATGTTGTGTCTTGTTCGGGTTTGAGAAGTGATGGCCTGTTGAGTTGGGATGGCGCATAACTCCTTTGGCTGTTTCTTAACTGTTGAAGCTTTTTTAGGCTGTTCCTTACTGCATGTTCCAGTAACTCTTTTTCAGTCCTGAGCTTTTCCGTATCTCATTTCAAGCGCTCAACTTCATGGAGGATTTTGGCGCGCTTCTCCTCAGCATCCTCAACTATTCTTTTGGCAAGACCCTTGGTTTCGCTTTTGAGTTTGTCAAATTCTTGTATGGCCTTCGCCTTCGCAGCCTCTTAAAGCCTTTAAAGAGGCTTCGATGCTGGCTTTCTCCTTTTAGAGCTTGGATATCTCTTCTGTTAGTTTGAGTTTTTGTTCCTAAGTGCTTTAATGGAGTGTTGAAGTTTGTATTGCTCGAGTTTTGGCGCTTCTGTTTTAAACCAGTTTGTATACTGAGCGGCATGTTGCCCTCAGGGTTGAGGCGGCTTTTTGAAGCTTCAACCCGTCCTCCTGGAGCTGATGGATGTTAAACTTTACTTGGTTTAGCCTGTTCTGGCAGCTTGAAGCCTCCATTTTAGGCCTGGAAACCTCTCTAGTTTCCCCTGTTCATGCCTTAGCGAGGCGATGCTAGCTTACTATGGAAGGCCTTTCACTTCATGAAATACCCTGCTTCTCGATGGCAGCTCTTAGGGCTTCAGAACCTCCTTTTTCAGCCTTTCAATTTGGCATTCTAAAAAGATGCTGGGCGCTTTGACTCCGGTGTCCTTGAAGTTCTGGCAGAGTAGGTTTTGGTGGTTCTCGGCG
>JAHAWR010000063.1 GCA_018383835.1 Candidatus Jordarchaeia archaeon
AGATGGGGATATTGTCAAAATAATAACTCCCAGGTCGCCCAAAAACGGCCTGAAAATGAGGGCTAAACTAACTGTGCGTATTCATCCGAAGATAGTATTTGTGCCAACCCACACGGGTCCGAAGGCGATAAGTGAAGATTTTCGAAACGAGGGTGTAATGCTTGTAACATCCACGGCTGAAGATCCATACACAAGAATGGTTGGATACAGCACAAATGCTTGTAGGGTTGAGAAGGTGTAGGATATGGAAAAAGTGTATGGAATACTTGTTGATGTGGATGAATGTATCGGGTGTCATGCCTGCGAAGTTGCATGCAAAAATTCTCATGAGTTTCCAATAGAAATCATGGTGCAACGTGTTGTTTCCGTTGAAGAAGGCGAATTTCCGTCGGTTAAAGCTCTGCATTCGCCCGTTGAGAGGTGCATGCACTGTCTAGAACCCGCTTGCGTTTCAGCCTGCCCATTTGGTGCAATAACAAAAACTGAGCATGGACCCGTAGTTATAGATCATGAAAAATGCACTGGATGTCAGCTATGCGTTAAAGCTTGTCCATGGAACATTCCGAAGCTCAGCATAGAAACAAAGAAAGTTTACAAATGCGATTTTTGCTACAGTAGGCTTCAAGAGGGCTTATCCCCAGCGTGTGTCGAAGTTTGCCCGGTCGGAGCGTTAAAATTTGGAGACCGCGAAGAATTGCTCAAAGAAGCCAAAGCCAAGAAAAAATACATTTACGGCGAAGTTGAGGCTGGAGGCACATCGCTTATTTACGCTTCGAATGAGCCTTTAACAAAGATAGGCTTACCCAAACTGTTTCCAGAAGAATTAGAAATTTTAGCTGTTAACCCAGATGCACAGAGAGCCTTTAGCGAATTTCGTTCAACAATCTTAAGAGGCGATAAAATATTATCGCGAAAGGTCAAACGACTTCTCACAATTGTTGCATATGCAGTGGCTGGTTGCGAAGAATGCGTTGAAGAATGCACAAAAGAGGCACTTTCAGAAGGAATAAAAAGAAATGAAATACTTGATGCTCTCACAGTTGCGTGTCTTGTAAGAGGAGACTCGGCGCTAAATACTTGTAAAAGAGCATTCAAGATTCTCAAAGAAAAAGTTTAAGGTCTCTCTTTAAAGGTGAGATTAAATTGGCGGAGAAAAAAACTTTAAAGAAACTTGAAGCATTTAAAGAGGAATTCGGCAAAATACCAGATCCAGTGGCTTTTATAAAAGAAAAAGACGAAGAACTCTGCAATGCCTTCTTAGGGCTTCATGAACTTACAGTAAATGAGGGAGCTATATCGAAAAAGCTAAAATTTTTTGATGCATGCAGCCATAACCGCATCATTACACGATGTTGAAGCAACTGTGATGCATCTCACAGGCGCTGTGAAGGCGGGCGCTACTGATAAGGAGATTCTTGAAACAGCCTTCACGATAATTCCAGTGGCGGGAATGCCAGCTTTCGCTGTTTTTCTTAATGCCCTTAAAAGAGTAATGCCAGAATGAAGGTGACCTTGAATGATTGAAATCAAGCTTCTAAATACCCGGTCAGGAGCTGCAGTGGTGTTGAGATAAGAAATCCAGAAGCGCTTGAAAAGGCAGCTGCCATAGTGGTAATAGCGAAAAGTGGTCTTTTGGTCTGCGGTAATTTTGACATAAATGAGCTTGAAAAAAGAAATGTAACTGCAGCCAGAATAGTTGGCTTAACAAAAATTGAAGATGTTCTGCAAAGAAATGTTGTTTCTGTCACATCACGGGCTAAGGCTTTAGGCGTCGATGTGGGCATGTCTGGCAGTGATGCTCTTGAGAAAATGAACATCTAAAGTTTATAGTTGAAAAGGTGGAGTGAAAATTATGGAGAATGAAGGGAAAAAGGAACCTAAAATACTTGAAGATTATTATAAGGCTGCTGAGCATGAAAATGTAATTTGGGTTTGCGATGGAGCTGCAAACGTGGGTCAAGTGGGACAAGCGGTTGGTATTTTTCTCACAAACTTAGATAAGGGACGCATGTGCTGTACAGTAGCCGTTGCAGCGTGCTCTAGCGCGCGCCACTCCGGTGATTACGGCGTTAGGTTTGAATTGTAGTAGGCGATCTGGTGGGCGTCCAGTCCCGCCGAAATGCTCACTTTCGTTGGACACTGCTTGGACGTTTGAAATGCCGCCGTTTTCGTTTAACTCTATGACAATGAAGTATGGTGCCCCCAAAATGCTCCGATAACCTTGCATTAAGCCCATTTCCATCTTCAGCTGGAATAACTATTCTCTCCCTTCACCTTTTCACCTCCTTCTTTTCTAGATGCTTGTAACGATTTTTCAAGCTTTTTCCGCCTTAACCTCTCAAGCTCTTCGTCATCTGCACGTGCTATGGCTCCCACCGCCTTTGCCTCCAGCCACGCCCTCTGCCCGTCCCCATTCCGAAATGCCCTCCAACAGTTGGAGCACCTGTCCCTTTTTTTAGTTCTCCTCTGCGCGCGCTGTCAAAAGCTTAAAACAGTGGATTTGAAGTCTGTGGAGTTTCACTCTAAGCGCGGGGACTTTGACAATTGGATTAGGACAACTATAGGGGACGCTTATCTTGCAAATGAAGTTAAAAGAGTTGAAAGAAATTTTAATGGTGAGTAGGCTTAGAACAGCGTTATGCCAAGTCGTGGAAGCACGTGTAGCTGAACTCAGAAAAATCTCAGCCTCAGATGAAACAAGCATCAGGAGAATGTAAATCCAGAATCCGCCGCTTTGCCCAAATCCCCTTTTTATTTAACGCTTTTGAGAAACATGCGCAGAGTTTCGATTAGTTGCAGTTAAGGGAAATGTGTTTCTTTGTTAGTTATTAACAGTTTTCTATACTTTTGGTAAAATTACCTATTCTGAGACCACTGCTAAACCTGTTTCATCCTCCATGTAGCGCAATTTGAATGGTTGGGGAAAGAAAACTGAACCCTAACAGGACTCACATTTTGCCGGCGTCGTTTAAGTTATTTCTTTCTTGCCACAACGAAGGATGACCTGAATATTTGTATTTTCGTGAATCCTGCTCTTTTAAGCATCTTTTTGAACTCTTCAACTGTGAATCCTCTGTATCCTCCGGCCAGGGCGTAGAACACGTCTTGGGCCGTTACTTCATCCGTCTTCTTTAGGGGTATGCCGACTAGAAGGATTCCTCCTCTTTTTAGTACCCTCGAAAACTCCTCGATTATGCGCTGTACGCTACTGTACCATTGGAGCACTTGGAACGTGTATACCACGTCCACGGATGCATCCTCGAGGGGGAATTTTTCTTTCACGTACGGGTCGAGGGTTACGAATGAAACGTTCTCCAGCTCGAAGAGCCTCCTGACCTCACCGTTAACGTTGACCTCTTTCTGCATGCACTCGTCAACCACTTGGGGGTAGAAGTCGGCCGCTATGAGTCTGCAGTCGTAGTCGAGGAATTCGAGTATCAGGGCTGGCTCAGTGCCGAAGCGGCATCCAACGTCGAGCACAGTCTTCCCCCTAAGTCTCCCTTTACCGCCCATAACGAGTAGCATCTCGCGTCCCAGCTTGAATATGCTGCTCTTGTCATGCCAGTAGTATGTTAGAGCTACTTCAGGGGATGACCTGTCCTTCTCGGCGCCTTTAAGCACCTCGACAGCTGTCTTGGGCAAGTATGTTTCAGCCGCACGGTAAACCACGTCCTCATCTTCAAAGTAGTCGATCTGGCCTTTGAGCGCCTTTACTCTTGCAACCCCACTCCGGTCAACCTTGAAACCATCTTCGTCAGCTTGCAGTACTCCGCCCTTAACAGCGACCTCTAAAAGTTTTCTGAGCACGTCCTCCCTCCTCACCCCACCTACAAACTCCTTGACTTCTTCGAAACTCCTAGGATCCTCCAAAAACGAGAGCAGCCCAATCTTTTCCATTATGAGAGTCAGGTAGCTGGTGTAAGTTATTTGGGCCAGCTCCTCAGCGCTCCAGAAGCGTCCAAGCCTCTCCCTAGTCTTATAGTAGAGCCTCAGCATCAAGAAAGGGACTAATAAATGGCACACTTGTTTCCTCCTACTCTACTACTTTTATTATGTTTAGGTTCTTGAGCAGCCTGTACGTCTTTAAAAGCTTTACCATCTCTCTTATCCCGCTCGCGGAGAGGACGAGGAAGTCGACCGCAGCCTCATAGTCCACCGATGATAGGAGCTCGACGAGCTCCCCCCCGAACGGAACAGGCGACAACATTACGAGATCCAAGTTTATTGAGACAGTTTTGCCTAGATCACCCACCAGCCTAGTGGCGTCTAACGCTATGTATGGGTCGTCGGCGCTTGCCTCTAGGACTGACAGGAAAATTCTCTGAAAAGCAGGGTCAGCTGAAACATTGCTCCCCCTAAACTCCCTCACTAGAACGGCTAAGCGGTTGAAGACCTCGTCCCTCCACAGTTCACTCCGCTTCACCACGACCACGTTGTCCCCGTGAGCCAAAACCCAGTATTCTCTCCCATCCACGATGTACTTAGCCGTCCGACCCCCCTCAGCTAGAGGGATGAAGCTCAAGGCGTCATCCCGCCAGTTAACATCGCAGTAAACCCGTCGTCTCCTATTGATGAAGAGGGCGTCAAAGGACGAGCTCAGAACGGGGAAATATGGCGTCTCCCGCCTCCAGACAGTGACTCCTTCCGGGGCTTGCATCCATGGGACAGCCTTAACCTCGACCACATCCCCCTTACCATTCAACGAAACTTCCAGCAAGTGGCTCCTATGGTCGAAGAAGAAGGAGACTACGCCTCCAACTTCCTTCTCTTGGAGAAGCCTGTACTTCTCCTTGTCGATGAAAACCTTATAGTTATAACTTTCATTGCATGCTGGACAAAAAACAGCGAAGGAGAGCTGGAAGGTTTCTCCCATAAGACCCACGCTCTTTATCAACATGATAAACGTCAAATACACTTCTCCCATTGTTTTCTTCCTTCCTTAATTAATAAATTTAACCTCTCCAGGAGCATTAATAATAAAAGGCAATATGAATTGAGAAAACTCCAAAAATTAAGTTCACGACATGTTAATAGCTTCAAGATTATCATTTTTATGTATTCTTCTTAATATAAATTCTGAAGACCGGCCCCTCTTCGATGAGCCCGACGACTTCGTGCCCCTCTCTTTCAGCCAGCCTTTGAAGGTTCTTCTTAGACGGGGGGCAGTCGCAAACGACCTCCAGCACCTCCCCCGGCGCCATTTCCTTGAGCTTATCTCTCACCCTTATCACGGGCACCGGGCAAACCTCGCCTTTCAAGTCAATCCTTTGAGCAACCGCCCAGTCCTTTCCACTCATTTCCAGCATCCCCCTCTAGAAGAATATTGTCTGGTCGCTCTCGAGAACCCACTCGACTAGGTCGTTCATTGTGGCCATTTCGACTCCGTCAATGACCTCCTCCTGCTTTAGCCCTCTAGCGTTAGCACAAACGGAGCACAGTCTAACCCTGACCCCCTCATTGATCGCCTTCATGAGCCACTCTTGGATGTTAGCGTACTCCTTGGGGTTCTGATCCTTTTTCGCGACATATATTCCGTCCTCTATGAGGAAGAGGTTCACTTTAACGCCCTCAACGGCGCAGGTGAGGGCAAAACGGAGAGCCGTATAGGGTCTTTCGCGCGTATATGGCCCGCTTCCAAGAATAACCGTTACGGCTCTATCTTTGCTCACGTCTAACCCTCCAGCTCTTCACTAGAATAGTGAAATTGACCCATATAAAAAATTAACGTTTCATTAACTATTCTATCATTTTTTCTTATAATTTGCGCCGTGAGAAAGAAAACTTCCAGAAGCCATTAAGCGGACAAAGGAAAGAAACGTTAACTGAAGAAGTAGGATAGCCGCTGGCACATATTGGAAGAATCAAAAAGAAAAATTTAAATTTAGGTTAATTTATCGGTAAATGTAAATGAAAAGATAAAGGTGAGGTCATGGATCCTTTAATTCTAATGGTGATAATACTAGTCCTCGTTGGAATAGTGGTAGGATTCGCTAATGGTTTCTTTGGGGTTGGTGGCTGTTTTCTAATGGTTCCCGCCATGCATTTCCTCTTCGTCAGTATGGGTGTACCCGCAGACCTCGCCATAAAACTAGCCTTCGGTACAAATATGCTGGTGGTTGCACCCACAGCGTTCTTCGGAGCTTGGCGCTACCGGAAAGAGATAAAAGAGGCATTCCCAACAAAGAGAGCACTCGTACTCACGCTCGGCGCAGCTGTAGGTGGTGCTATAGGAAGCTCTTTTGCCCTTCTGACTCCCGGCCAGTTCTTGAGGATCCTCTTTGGTGTCTTTTGTATCATCGGTGCCTATCGTTTTATGACAGCCAAGCCCAAGCCAATACAGGTTCTTCCTGAGGAGTTTAGCAGAAAACAATATTTCCTGTCGGGCGTTGCAGGCGGTGGAGTTGCACACTACTTGGGTATCGGTGGGGGTCTAGTCTACCTGCTAATTCTAAACTGGTACCTTTCAATCCCCATACATCTTAGCGTGGCGGTGTCCCTCGCAACAATGACCGTTAGCTCCGCTATTGGTGCCACAGTGTTCGGTGCACTGGGCTCACTGTTCCCCCACTCGTCCCTGATCTTCATCGGTGGATTTTCCATCAACACGATGCTAACCCTCCACATACTTTACAACTTGGGATTCACCTACGTATACCAGCTCTACTTCCTCAGCCGTCTTGGGATTATACCTGATTTCGTAAACATGTTCCTCATGAACCCGTTCCCACCGTTCACCATAGGATACGTAAATCTCTTAGCATTCGTGTCTCTAGCAGTAACTAGCATTCCCTTCTCAATGCTTGGAGCATGGGCCTCAGTAAGAGTTTCGCCTAAAAAGCTCAGCATACTATTGGCCATCACTTACATCTACGTTGGACTGAAACTAATGGGAGTCTTCTCCTACTTTGGATTACCCATATAGACCGAACTTAGCAACCAACATTTTTTTCTCTTTGTTTTTGATAACCAACCGTTTCTCCGAGCTTAAACAAACTACTCGATTCGGATATTCGTGCTGTTTGAGCTTTTCACATACGCTATTTGGGGGGAAACTATTTGTTTCTCGTAGCGTCCATCCACCTTTTTCGCGATTTCTTCTGCTGTTTTATACGCCAATTCATAGTTTAGCCTCGCCAAGGCCCTCTCAAGATTTAGGAACCAATGCAGGGTATTTTTCCATTCTTTTATCCCCCAGACCCACCAAGATATCTTCGTCCTAGAGGAGCACGTCCGCGGCCATTTAAATGTTAAACCTGAAATAGCTGATACCAGCACAAAGAATATTTTAATTTCTTGCTCTGTTAGGTTGGGTGATGGGAGCATTGAAGGTGAATGTTTCCTATCTTCACATAATAGCAAAAGAAATTGGGGTGAAGGAGGAGGAGGTTGAAGTCGAGGGGGACGTAAGCCTTAAAGAGCTGCTAAGCCGCTTGGCTGAGAGGCATGGGGCAGCGTTCAAAAAATACATTTACGACAACGACGAAGGCAAGATTAAGGGTTACGCCATAATAATAGTGAACGGTAAAATAATTCAGAGGGGTAAGGTGGAGGACGTAAGGCTGACGGAGGGGGATCACGTGTTCTTCGGCATAGGAGCAGCAGGCGGATAGCCTTCAAACCGTAACCCATAACTCCTACTCTTCCCATGTTTAGGATGATAGGGCCATGTCCCCCCCTTCCGGGGTGCAAGTCGAAACCTCAACGCGCCACTCTTTAAGGCAGCGTCACCGAATTTTATCTTTAGCGGACGTGTATGGGTGGGACTGTTAAGGGTTTGCTCGGGTGATGGATAGTGTTGAGCGCTGTTATTGATGGTTGTAGGGAGCGGACAGGTAGGTGTTCCACTGGTGGTTTAACTTGAGTTGGCTCCCCGCGTATGTCTTCAAGCAGGCTATTTTCATGCTTTATTGTTTTGCTTCCAGAGTCCCCCCTTGTATTGGTGTATCGCTGGGCATCCCAGGCACTTGTTCTTCTGGAAGTAATGGCAGTCTCTGCAGTGGGTTTTGGAGCCACATGGAGGGTTTTCTGCTGTTTTGAAGGTCATTCTCAGCGGGACGATGAAGCCCTTCACCGTTGATATTATTATGTTGAATTCCACGTTTTGAACATCACTGTTTGGTCTTATGTGGGCGTCGACTATGGTTTCTATTGTCTCAATGTTTTCTCCTAGGAACAGCATACACACGTTGCTTCTCCCAGACACAAGGAACCCGTTCACGAAGTATGGGCAGTCCTTGAAGGCCTCAAGTAGCCCTAGCGGGTTCCTCGTAGTAACCTCCACCTTTGCCATGTAGACCCCCATTTTCGCCGGGTTAACCCCCACCAGCTTCGAAATGACGCCCGAAGACTTAAGTTTCCTCAGCCTCACGGCAACCGACGGCTGGGAGATCCCCAGCTGCTCCGCCATGTACTCCTGCGAAGCATCTGGGTCCTCGCTCAGAATCGTTATTATAGTTTTGTCCTTCTCATCAAGCTTCTCAAAGAAGGACATGGAGCACCCCCAGATAAGCACCAATCATTTATAACTTATTAACCTAAGTAATATCTATGAGTAATAGTTTCTTAAGTTGCCCGGCGTCTATGTTAATCGAGAGGCTAAATTATGACTTTAAGGTCAGGTAGAGGGTTCCAGACTAAGTATGGATAGGTATTGATCCATGCTTAGTCCTTGGGGTTCACAAGCCTTAAAGCCCCTCACGGGTTCATCGGAGCCTGCATCAGCCTCACCCCCCGTCAGGGTGAACCCACCCCACCCCCTCACAAGCCCAACGAAGAGCTTCGGAGATGGGGAAAGACCCTCCACCTGAAGATATAAGTTTACGCATGCATTAAGCTGCCTATCAATCTTTAACCCACCCTTA
>JAHAWR010000066.1:0-3682 GCA_018383835.1 Candidatus Jordarchaeia archaeon
GATAGAGTTCGAAAGGTTGTGAGCGTTGCCTCGTCGACGTTTTCCAGCCAACTTCTTGGTTACCACGTTATCGACTGAGAACCGCTGAACAACCCAAGCATGGAATGGGATGGGATGGGATAACGGCGGCTTCAGTCAGCAGGTTTCCTCATGTTTAGCTGAAAACTTGAGGGGGAATGAGATTCCTGTTATGGCGACGAGCACTCCTGCCACTTAGTGCTTGTTCAGCCTCTCGGCGAAGACGAAGGAAGCTGAGCAGCCACCAATGGAGGAAGGGAGTTTCACGACGACGAGGAGAGAGGGGAAGCCGTAGTTTGTGGCGTAGTAGAGGGAGGATGCTGGATGGGCTGAAGAGGAAAAGTGACGTCAGCGCCCACTTCGGGAAGAGGTTCAGCCGCTTTATACTTCCATCAGCTATCTTGAAAGGTAGGATCGCTACTCTGGGCGCGGCCGCCAAGAAAGAGTAAGTCAAACACTAAAGTTGTAAACGTTGAAGAATAGCTTTGAAGCGGTTGTTGCGAGGGCGTAGAGTGCAGCACACACCGTCACCAAGAGGATGCCACTTGTACGCATTAAAACCCCTGCCGGATGGGGGCGAATAGGAAAAATTCCAGGGGGGATATAAATTTCGCCGAGGGGTGCTGCTCGCTATCGCTGGAGAGTATGTTTGAGTTGCAGCTTGACTGTCACGCTTCCTTATGTTTCCCTTTTGTCTGCTTCTCCTATTATCCTTAGAAGCTCTGTTAGAGTTGAAACTTCGTAGTCCGGGGTTTCTTCGAGGGTTTTTGGGGTTTCCAACCTGTGCGCTCCACGCTTCACGCGGACGGTTAACAGTCCTGCTGCTTTGGCGTGCGCCAGCTCCTCTGAGGGAGAGCAACCCACGAACAGCGACTCCTTTGGTGTTGAGTCTAGCACTTTGAGGGCCTCCTCGAAGACGCGGCGCTCGAGTGTTTCACACCCGACCTCCTTAGCTATGACCACATGATGGAACAAGTGTTGTAGTCCTAGTCGTATGAGTTTCTCCCACTGTTTAACAGGGTTTCCAGCTGACGCGACACCTATCTTGTAGCCTCGCTCCCTAAGAACTATAAGGGTTGGCACCGTTTCAGGGTGTGGCCGCAGGTAGGCGAACTTGGTGTCGTGGTACGCAGCAACCGCTGCAGCTATGATCCTCGTGTTCACTCTTAAGCCGAGGCGTTCAAGCATCCTGTCGAAGTGCCTGTCATAGTCTTCACCGTACTCCGCCACGACAGCCTTCAACGTGTTGAACGTGGTTTCGGGGTCGACGGGTAGCCCGGCTTCTATCATAGCCCTCACAGCGTTCATTCTTGCAAGGTACCTCTGAAGGGATGCGTCGTAAAGGGTGTCATCTATGCCAAACAAAATGCACCTAATAATCATTCGTCTCCACCTCGCTCCGCAACTCGCCCCTCTTCTCCCTCACCACCAAGGTATTGTACGAGAGAAGCTGTAAGGGTATGATGAAAAAGATGGGGGAGAGAATTGGATCGTTGGCTGGAGCCAGCAGTTGGTCGTCGAAGCCGCTCTCCCAGTCAGCTACGGTGATCAGTCGGGAGCCGAGTTTTTCGAGGCGCCCGGCTAATTCCATACATGTGTCAGCTTGCCCCCGAGGGGGGAGAAGCATTATTATTGTGGTTTTCTCGTCGACCAGTTGCAACGGACCATGAAGGAACTCTCTTGTGGAGAAGCCCTCAGCGGATACTCCTGCAACCTCCTTGAGCTTGAGGGCTGCTTCAAGTGCTGTAGCGTAGTTTGGCCCGGAGCCGAGGACAAAGAAGGGCTCGGCTTCACAGTACTTCTCCGCGAGCCATCTAGCCTGCTCCCCCGACAACTTGACCGTTTCCCCCACTCTCTCTGGCAACTCTTGAAGGAGAAGTTTGAGTCTTGCAGCCTGCCTGCACCCTTTAGTTTCGCCCACGAACACCGAGAAAAGGCACAGCGCTACGAGCTGGGAAACGTAAGTTTTCGTCGCCACACCAGACTTCTCCTCTCCAGCCCCCGTTAAGAGGACGAAGTGTGAGGCACGCGTGAGGCTGCTCCCAGGAGTGTTGGTGAGAGCCATAACCCTGGCGCCGTGACTTCTAGCGTATTCCGCCGCCTCCAACGTGTCCAACGTTTCCCCTGACCGGGAGACGGCTACGACAAGCGTGTCCGGATCCTTTATGGATGCCCACTGGCTGAACTCAGAGGCAGGCACAGAGGAAGAGAAGGAAGAAGCAATCCGGCTTAGGGCATACTGCCCCACAATGGATGCATGGTAGCTGGTTCCACTTCCAGTAAAATAAGTGAAGCTGGCAGGGTGAAAGCGGGACGCCACCTCCTCCAAGCACTTGGAGGCGACGTCTATAGTTAGCTTAACAGCTCTCTCCTCATCCAGTATCTCCTTCAGTATTAAGCGTGCTCGGTGACTGGGCAAGCTGACAGCTCCACTATTGAATGAGGTCTAGCAGCACCTTTCTAGGAAGGATTTTAGTGAATCATCATCTTGTTTGTCCTCTGAGGTCTATAACCTTTTTCGCTTCCCTTCCCACCTCGGGAAGGCTACCTTATCTACTTTGCGGATAAAGGTCGTAAAGCAGACTACTCCTCCCAGTCGCTCAGCTAAGTCGGCCAAGACCTCCGGGTTTATCCTCGTCTGCGTCTATGAAAATGTCTAATCTATCAGCCCTTGCCTCCTCCCAGAAGGCAGTCACGTACCCCCCCATGCCTGAACGTGGTGGCGTCTATCGCGAGGAGGCTGCTCGTAAGGGCGCCCCTTAACTTTATCAGGCCATTAAGCCGGTACTCTGGTGGGGAATCCTGCGAGTCACTCTTCCGCAGCTACATTTGCCAGCTGTTATGCGTGGGTAGTCTCTTGAACGGTAGCGGAGGGCGAGTGCCTGTGCGCGTGAGGGCGGTGAAGACCGGTTCGCCTTTCTCATCCTCGTCAACTCTCTCGCCTGTCTCGGGGTCAACGACCTCGATGAACGTGTGATCCTCAGGCCAGTGTACTCCGCAGCGCCCCTCACGCTCCCTCCGCTTCCAGCCTCGGTTAGCCCATAGCCTACCTAACCTCAGCCCCCATAAGTCATCTGTTTTTGTTTTTTCTCCTCCTCTGGAAGAGCTCACCGAGCGCGTACACCCTCTTTAACCCCCCCTTGGATCACCAAGCATCTCCTCGTAGACGTAACCTCACTTAAGTATGAAAGTATTCCTATTATTCCGGTGGGCTTAGAACATGATCCAAGCCTGCTACTTGGCGTCGGCTGCTTCCAGCGGGAATAACCACCGCCCCGATCCTCATCGCCGCCTCGTGAATGTCCCTTCCGGCGAAGGGGCGACGTGGGTGTTCTGGACGACGTCCCCCCCTTCTTGAAGCCTGCTGTTGGGATGCCCCTCCCTCGAGGGAGGCCGAACCTCCACGTCATTGTTGATGAAGCAGATCATAGTCGGGGAGACCGACATATCAGACGTGGTGGAAAACCGACAGGTCGGCTGGGTTTCCCACCGCACACATGTAGTCCTCCACGAGGCCGGCTTCGCTGGAGAATGGAAGCTTGAGGAGTCTTCCGTCGTCCTAACATCTTACTTGACGCTGGCTTCCTGAACTTCCTCCTGTAAACCCGAGCGTTATAAGCCAGCCTCACAAATCCCCCGACAAACCTCCCCACCCAATCAACCA
>JAHAWR010000066.1:3741-8723 GCA_018383835.1 Candidatus Jordarchaeia archaeon
ACAAATGATTCCGACAAACAGACTGAAGCCCTGGCTTTGACTGGGGAAAGTAAAGGGATGGTTACTTTGTCACTTTTGCAGCTGTTAGGGCTACTATGGCTGAGGCGACCGTACACGTCACGCCCACTTCCAGTAACCATGAACGGTGCGACTCGGCGAAGCCGTAGTAGAACACGCTAAATATGCTGGGGTTGAAGAGGTCTCTTGGAGACAGATTTATCCCATGCAGTAACCTGAGGAAGATGCCCCAGTCTGATCCGTAGAGTCTTGTAAGCTGGAAGTCCACGTTCACACATATTAGCTGGACTATCCGGGTTTCCAGTGAAAGTATGGATGCAAGGTTCCAGAACGAGTGGGCGAAGTACATGGCTACAATTGCCACTGTTATGGCTGCCAGCGCCACCCGCGGGTTTCTTATGGTCGGCGCCATGAGGACTGTGGCTGCTGAGAGGAGGATGATGCACGCTGCAAGCTTGAGGAAAAGCGTGTCTGCCAGGAGGTTCAGCAGTGAGTATGGTGCGAGGAGCTGAGGCCCCTTAACGTAGTCTGCCAGCGCGCTAACTCCACTGAAGAATGCATTGTAATCGAAGAGGCTCTCTGTGGGGTCACGTGCAGCGTCAGACAGCAAGAAGCATACTGCGTAAACCCGCTGGTATCCGAGCAGCAAATAATCACTGAAATTGGCGATCATGGATTGAAGCGCGAAGGCGGATAGGACAAAGAGGAGTACGGATGCGCATGCCAGAGCCGCTGAGCCACTAGTACTTCGGCGATAACGGCGCCTCACCATCACACCTCTGCTAGGAGCTCAGATTGAGCGAGAGAATAGCACAAGTATAATAAAAAAATTTCTCGGAAGAGCGTTCTGGGAGCTGGCGTTAGACATGTAGCTGTTGCCAATTAAAGGGGGCTGACATAGAAAAACATATTAAAGTTGGGGCTTCAATTAAAAAAAGCGTTGTTCTGTTTAGTGGGGTGGTTGATTGGGTGGGGAGGTTGTTTTGGTTACTGGGGCTGGTGGCTTTAACGGGAGGCGTATGGTCGAGTTCTTGTCTTGGAAGGGATATACTGTTAGGGCTACCGATGTTAGGGATGACATTGCTGGCGATGTTAGGGCTATCGGCGCATCAGAGTTCATTAGGGCAGACTTGGCCAAGAGGGAAGGGCTGGAAAGGCTTGTTGATGGTGTAAGTGTGATATTCCACATCGCAGCTCTGTTCGACTACCTAGCGCCTCTTGAGAAGCTTAGGCTGGTTAACGTTGAGGGTACGAGGAACCTGCTTGACGCGGTGGTTGAGACGGGGAGTGCACCGAGGATCATCGTTTGGAGCTCCGTCGCCGCCTACGGGATGGTGGACGAGAAGAACTACAGGCTTCCCGTAACAGAGGACCAGCCTCTAAGCCCGGAGTGTCCGGGGGCGTATGACAGGTCGAAGAGGGAGCAGGAGGCTGTGGCACTGCAATATTACAGGGAGCACGGGTTGCCTGTCACCGTGATAAGGCCAGCCCCCATCTACGGCCCGGGGAACGTATATGGAGTGTATAACCTGATATGGTTTGTCGCCAAGGGTGTTTTGTCCTTCACTGCTGAGAACGCCTCCAAGATTTCACTACCACTAGTTCACGTGGATGACGTGTGTGGGGCGGCGTACTTCTTAGCAGGCAAAAAGGAGGCTGTAGGCGAAGTTTACAATGTGGTCGACGATAACACGCTTAACGCAAAGGAAAGCTTGGAGCTTATAGCCGCCTTAACCGGAGCTGACCTAGTAGAGCTTCCCGTTGTCCCCTTGAGGCTTTTCGCCAAGCTCGTCATGCGGCTATCCAAACTCTCCGCGTTTATGGCTAAGAGGAGGGGGGAGAGGCAGAAACTTGAGCCTGACATGCTAAACTACCTTCTCGGAAACTTCTACTTCTCGAATGAGAAACTCAAAAAGGCTGGCTACAGGTTTAAGTACCCAGACAGGAGGGTTGGGCTAGCCGAGACCATTTCATGGTACATTGAGAAGGGAATGCTCTAAGGGAGGTGGAGATATGAGCTTCATATTGGACGTTTTTCTGCTTCTAGGAATCGGCATGGCTATTTCGTGGCTAGTGAAGCGGAAAAGGATTAACCACCTAAGGAAAACCTTGACACTCCTATTCTCAGTAGTAACTATAGCCGTATTCTACACTGTAGCTATACCGCTCTACGTGAACAACATATACTTCCCGCCCTACTGGATGATGATGAAGTTTGTCTGGTCGCTTCCTCTGCCAGTCTTCTCATTCATGGGACGCGACTTCATGATCAACAGCGGAGTGCTTCAGATAACCACGCCCAACATAATGGACCTCCCTGCAAGCCTCCTTGGAGTATTCATAACCGACCCAACAAGTTTAGGGTTGGCAATAGTTCTCTTCGCTCTATACCCATTCTGGCTTTACCTCGGCATATTGGCCGGCAGATTCCTCTTCGGATCCAGACCAGAGGAAAAAGGAATGCTAGGAGCCTTCTAGAAGAAAAGTCGGAGCCCAACAGGAGCCGCTCCCCCTATTTCTCATCCACCTTAAAACGATGACCGAGAGTTCTTGCTTGCTAACACTAAACGATTCTAGGCGTAAGGGCGGCTGTTCGTAAAAGCCTTAAGTTTATATAAGAGTCAAGTAGGTTTGTTGTGCGGTTGGGCGGGTGTCGGCGATGAAGGTGCGCGGTAGGGCTTGGAAGTTTGGAGATAACATTGACACCGATGTCGTGATTCCCGGCAGGTATCTGACCCTCAGGGATCCCGACGAGATGGCTTCCCACACTATGGAGGTTTTAAGGCCTGAGTTTGCTAAGATAGTGAAGCCTGGTGACCTAATCGTTGCCGGGAGGAACTTCGGGTGCGGCTCCAGCAGGGAGGAGGCGGCGTTCGTCCTTAAGCGCCTGGGCGTGGGAGCTGTAGTCGCTGAGTCCTTTGCCAGAATATTCTTCAGGAACGCAGTTAACTTGGGATTACCCGTGGTCGAGTGCAAGGGGGTTTCAGAGGCGGTGAACGAGGGAGACGAGGTCGAGGTTGACCTTGAGGGGGGCGTACTGAGGAACATTACGAGGGGAGTGGAGCTCAAGTGTACCGTCCTGCCAGACTTTCTGATGGATGTCATAAAGAGTGGGGGAGCAATAGAAGCACTGAAAAAGAAGCTTAAACTGCAAGCCGAAAGGAAGCACTAAATAACGGCATCTAAAACATAAGAAAAACCGGGGGAACAGTGGCCCCACGAGGGAGCAGGTATTTTACTTCTTTTGTGTTTTTATTTCCAGATTCACAGGTATGCCTTTTATGACTGACTCGGTAACTATGCAGTACCTCCTGAATATGGAGAAGCACTGCTCCGCCTTCTTGGCAGTCTCCTCGTCGAACTCCACGTTTAACTCGACGTCTATGTTCTTCACTCTAAGGTATCCGTCCTCCCTCGTAACTGTCGCTCTGGACTTCGCCGAGATGCCACGAATGGGGATTCTCGCTTTCTTGAGGCAGAACACTAGTGAAGCTGAAAGGCAACCTCCAACTGATGCAGCGAGGAGGTCGAGGGGGCTAAGCCCCGACGCCTCGCCACCTATCTCTGTGGGTTCATCCATCTCGATGAAGAACTCGTTGACTTTGGCGTTGAACTTGAAGTTTTCACGCCACTTCAACTCGGCTTCGGCCACGAAGACTGGCTCACCCAAAGAATTCACCTCCCAACAGTGTGGAGGTGTCGGCATGTTAAGCTAGTGGTTCTACATCGCCAGAGGTGTATATATAGCTCTTTTGCCTGGGCATGTTAGAAAATGCAGCCCTCCCTGAACTTCAGGAGAACCAGCTGGAGGGGGGCAACCTTTAAGTTGGAGCCCGCACCACTCCTAAGAAAGGCTAAAAGGGAGGGAAGCGAAATAGTAATTGCAGTGAAGCATTTTTGTTTTGCTTTCACGTGCCCCGCTGGGGATCGAGGACACGAAGTTTAATGGGGAGGTGAGGTGTTGGATTTTTTCGAGGTTGTTAGGTCGAGGAGGAGTGTTCGAAGCTACCTTGATGAGGATGTTTCCGACGGGGAAGTGAGGAGGCTGCTTGAGGCTGCGATACTTGCTCCTTCAGCTGGGAACTGTCAGCCTTGGGAATTCGTGGTTGTGAGAAATGAGAAGCGTAAGGAGGCTTTATCCAAGGCTGCTCTTGGGCAGAGGTTCGTGGCGGAGGCGCCTGTGGTCATAGTTGTGTGCGCCAACGTTCCGAGAACGGCAGCGCACTACGGGTTTCGGGGGGCAAACCTTTACGTGATACAGGACACCGCCGCGGCTACGCAGAACATTTTACTGGCAGCGGCTGCCATGGGGCTGGCAACGTGCTGGGTTGGGGCCTTCGATGAGAGGAAAGTATGGGAAATACTTGAGCTACCCGACGATGTGAGGCCGCTAGCGATAATACCTGTGGGCCGACCTAAGAGGATCCCATCGATGCCGCCCAGGATACCGTTGGAGCGCGTAGTCCACTATGAGAAGTGGTGAAGCGTCTCACTTTACCCTGAAATCCTTGAACTCTCCCTTGTACTCCTCCCAGAAAACTTCAATGTTCGTCACCCTGGCTGCGGGCGGCCCCCTCCTGCAGAACTCGATAAGGGCATCAACGGCCTCCTTTTCTCCTTCAAATACTGCCTCAACTCGTCCATCCGGACGGTTCTTCACCCACCCGGTTACTCCTCTGAGCCTGGCTTCTCTCCTAGTACTGTCTCTGAAGAAGACGCCTTGAACCCTCCCGCTCACAATAACCCTCGCCCTAACCTTCAAGGCGACCCTACCACCCGTAACGTTTAAGGTAGAATTTCCTAGAAGGTTCCTATTATCTTTTTTTACGATAAAACGATCGGGTTCTGAGCTAAGTATGGATATGTAGGTATTTGCTATTTTCATTCCTACTTAGCTCTTCCCTCTCGGGCTCGTCGAGGGCTTTCGGGGGGAACCCGGCTCCCCACACCCAAAGATTCAAAAC
>JAHAWR010000065.1:0-6856 GCA_018383835.1 Candidatus Jordarchaeia archaeon
AATGGTTTAATGCTTATCTTGATCTTACCGTTTTTGTAGGAATACAGCGTCCCCTTCACTCTAACAAACTTCTTCTTAACGACAGGCTTCGTTTTCGCCCTTCTCCCCTTCAAGTAGTTTCTTCTCCAAGACTTTAGAATTGAGTATGCTTGCTTGATTGCGGAGTCAGCGTAGTGAGCGCAGAAAACCCAATTTCTAAGCAAAGAGTTTCTTAGGTTGCGTTTGAACTCGCTGCTCTTCGGAATTATCGGAATCAACCTTCTCCTCTTGGTGACCTTCTCCTTCCAAGTTGTGTTTTTCCAGGTCTCGTCGATTGCTCTCTGTAATAGCCACCTGTAAGCCTCTAAGAACCATTTAACGTCGTAGTTGTGCTTTACTTTGTAGGATCTAACTTGATACGAGCACTCTGACACAGCTAACGACCTCCTTATTTTCTTACTCCTCATCGTAGAGTTTTCCAGCGAAGGAGAATAGTTATCAGTTCGTCGGCAACCCCCAATCTGACGCATCTTATTTTTTGTCTATTTCATGCTGGATTGTCTATGTGGTGGCTTCAAGGAGCTTCTTGGCTTCTTTAAGTGTGTATAGTCTTTCATTCATTAGTAATTTATCTATACTTACAACTATTTAAAGTTCCTACTTAGAAACTGCTAACTACGGCGAAATGAAGGTGGCCGGGTTATGAGCTACGTAATCCTTGATAAGCATACATGGCTCTTGGTGAACGTCGTTCCTTGCTGTGCGTGCGGAGCACTTCACGGTAGTTTTGCCGTGAAACTTTTAAAAAGGAGCGTGTGAGGGCGTTAGATCAGGTGCAAACGATTGAGCGGGGTATTTGGCGCCTGCGTTTTTCACGGAAGTGATCTTTGCCCGATAAGTGTTCCCGTTGATGGTTCCGGGCTAGTTGACCCTAACCGCATATTGGGTTTTTTGAGCACGGCCTCCAATTGGGAGAAGGTTGAGAAGGCAAATCTTAAGAGGATGAAATTTGGGGGCGAAGTAATCGTCTACAAGCATGTTGGAGACGGCATCTTCGCTGTAGGGGCGGCGGAGGAGTACCAAGCTGGGGATGGAAGACTACTTGCTGAGGTGGTCTTTCCATTAGGTGACAAGTTAAGGAAAGACTTGGAGGGTGATTTGGCGGGGTTTGAGCCGTTGATGTTGGATGGCGCTGCGATTGCCATCTAAGAAGAGGGGTGCTGGTGATGGCGAAGAGGTTTAGGCGGGTAAATGAGAAAGTGAATGAGCTGAGGGATATTCCAGGAGTGAAGGCGGTAGCCCTCATAAGTAGCAGGGGCTTCATGATAACGTCTACTTTTCCTCCGGACTTCGACGAGAGTGTTGTCTCGACGATAGCCCCATCAATAATGAGAATGGGTTTGGAGGGCTTGAAGGAAATGAAGCTCGGTAAGCCTAGGAACATTTTCATAGAGGGGGATGGAGGCGTACTAGTGTTGACCGATGTTGGGGGACGCGCAGTCCTCTTAGCGGTGGTTAAGCCGGACGCGAACCTCGGATATATATTTCTCGAAATGGATAACGCGGCGAAGAGCCTCGAAAAAATGATCGGGGGAGTTTAATTGGAGTTGGATGAGAGAGCTATTAAGGAGATGCTCAAGCTAAAGCTTGAGGAGGGGTGCCTCTTCTTCAAAAGCGTGAGGGTTTGGCTCACTAGGCCTGAGGCAATAGCTGTCATACATAGATGGATAAGTAGGCTGGCCGGGGAGGCTCTTCTAGAGGGAATATATGAGGCAGGAAAGGAGTGTGGGAGAAAGGACTACGAAATCCTTAGGAACATTATGGAGGCTCCTAGCGGTGTGGGGGAGCTGGTGGAGTGGCTCGCGCCTTTCTACGCCGCAATGGGGTGGGGGAAGATGACTGTCGAGAGGGCGGCGGACAGTGAGGCGGTCTACTATGTTGAAAACTCGCCTATAGCTGAAAGCCTTAGGGGGTTCGGGCAGCCCGTCTGCATATACTTGAGCGGCTACGGAGCAGGGTTGCTCTCGCAGGCGACTGGCGAGGACTGGAACGGTGTGGAAGTAGAGTGCGCGGCCATGGGCCACCCAGCGTGTAAATTCGTTCTAGCAAAGAAGAGGAGAAAGGAGCTGGTCTTCGAGTTTTATGGGACATAATTGCGTGTGTAAGGCAGGGTGAATTTAGCTGCCATGTCTAAACAGGCTAGAGCGCCTTTCGCATTGCTCCTTTAAGGGCGAGAATGTGAACTGCAAGTGTGAAAAGGGGGGTTAGAGCTAGCATTAACGGGTCATTCCGGTAGCTGCGCCTCAAACTTAAAAGTCTAGCGGCGTGTCTGCGCGTCCATCCCTTGAGGGCTTGCGGAATCCTGTTAACGGGCAGCCGCCGCTTGAACGTATAGTAGTATGATGCCATGGAGCTCCACTTCGCGGCCTCCATGGAGTACTTGGTTGCTTCCCCCGTTAGTGGGGCAACCATGAAGGCTGCCACGGAGAGGAGGAGGTTCATGGCGAGGCTTTTTAATAGCTGAACCAGGTCAGGCTTTGGAGGAGGGGGGAGCTCGGCGTCTCCGTAGACCACTCTTGCTCCGTCGATCACGCTGCCCAGAACCAGTTTTGAGGGAGCGAGGAGGAGGCTCATTCCGCGGCTTAGGGAAAATATTGAGGGGAAGTCGCCCAACCTGAGGCTTTCTTCGCTGCAAACGAAAAAGGACTTGAACATTCCTGTCCCCGTCTTTACTCCTTCAAGCACCACTTCAATGAGTGAAGAAGAGGGATTAGGCTTCTCGAGACACCTTAGCGCAGCCGCCGCCTTCTTAACAGCATCCTTGTTGCTGCCCCTTAAGACCACTAGGACGTCTATGTCGCTTACAGGAGACATACCCCCATCAAGAAAACTGCCGAAGAAGATAATTGAGGAAACCTTGTCCGCGCCCACACTCTTGGAGAGGAACCTGATTATTGCAGGAACCACCTCTTCACATGTTTCGTGGCTCACTTTAATCGTCCTCCAACGATTTTAGGATTAACTTGTCAAGGAGGCGGGTTAATCCGAAGAGCTCAAAGAAAGCGTCAACCTTGTCGGCAAACCACACCGTGAAGGACCCGGCAGTCCTAGGTGGCTCTCCCAGAGGAAACATATGAGTCCTTATGGCTTCGACCACAGCGTACGGCTCACCTATGGATCTGGCAAGCTCGGCTCCCTTCTCAGCGTGGCTCAGCAACTGCCTCAACGGGTTCGCCACGCCCTTAACGTCGTAGCCTACGTCGTGAAGCACTCCCGCCCTGGCGCAGACGGAGAAGTCACATCCCGCGAGCCTCGATAACAAGAAGCTCAGGTAGCCCACGCGCAACGAGTGGGCGAAGCGGCCGGACCCGGCACGCCTTAAATGGTCGGAAACCGAGTGGGAGGGGTAAAGCCGCAGGTGAGAAATTACGCGTACTAGGTCGGACACCGTTGCCCAGAAAGAATAAATGTCAGCCATTATAACCCCCTACAAAAAAATGGAGGAAGTTCAGTAAGGCCACCTGTAGGGCTCTCCTTCTAGTGGCCCAAGGTCAATTGGCTCAGGTGGAAACTCCTCTTCTGGAGGCCAATGCTTCCTCCTGTAGATTGCGTATCCGAGGATGAATGCGATCCCAGCCGCGACCCCAACGACTATAATTAATAATGCCGTAGCATAGAAGGAGGCAACCTCTTGGCTTAGAAGGTACATTAAAAGGAAAGACGTCGGCCCTATTCCCTGTATGGTTACACTGGCTATGACCTCGCCGTCGCCGTTAACTAGGTCTATCGAGCCCGAGAAGAAGGAAGCCATGTAGTATGATGGGACATAGATCGTGGCAGCCACGAATTTATGCGTGTTGTTAAGGTCGAAGGTCCCAGTTGATGAGAGAGTTATGAGGCCAGAGATGCCACCCCGAACCTCAATCCTCACGTTGCTAAGGTAGTTATCTGTAGTTAGCCCCCCAACAATGGTGAAGTTTACCGTTATAGAGAGTTGAGAGCCGAAGCTGATCAACTCGATCCTAAGAGGAGATACAGCCACAGGGGTCTTCCCGGATTCGAGCAGGTCGTAGGCTGCTGACGCATTAACCAAGCCGCACCCCTGAGCGTAAGGATCCTCGCCTAAGTCGACCGCAGTGGCCATGAGAGCCGCCTTCACAGTCGATACAGTTAGGTTCTTGTAGCTCAGGAGGAGGGCGACCACACCTGAGATGTGAGGCGTCGCCTGACTAGTACCGCTCATAGACACGTAGCCGGAGGAGTTATTGTAACTTAAGGAGATTATGTTTACGCCCGGGGCTACGAGGTCTACGCCTACCCTCTTGTCAACCGTTGGACCGCGGCTCGAAAAGTCAGGTATGAGGTTAGATGACGTGACTGCCCCGACACATATTGCTAGTGCTGCTTCGCCGGGGGCGTTGATCGTGCCGCCGTCAGGGCCCTCATTGCCGGCTGCCGCAACTACAACGACACCGGCCAGCACGGCGCTATTGGCTGCCTGACACACAGGGTCATTGGGGTTGTTTATCAGGGCGCCAGCAGATATAGATATCACATGGGCTTTTTGATTTACTGCTTCCTGGATGCCGCTCACCAAGTACGAGAGTTTTCCTTCACCGGCCTCGTTGAGAACTTTTATGTTGAGGAGCTGGGCTCCGGGAGCGACCCCGATGTATCTGCCTTCACTGTAGCCTGCGATTATGCCAGCTACATGCGTCCCGTGCCCGTTGAGGTCGCTAGTGCCTTCTCCTGGGACAAAGCTTCTCGCGTATATTATTTTAGCGGGTGGTAGGGCTTCGTGTGTGTTTATTCCTGTGTCGAGAACTGCGACTTTGATTCCTGTTCCGTTTATGCCCAGCTGGTGGAGGCGGGTTGCGCCTATCTGGTCTATGTTTGCAGAGTACGTGGTTGCGGTGGCTTGTAGAGTGGTGTCGAGTGTGCTGTGTATTTTAACCTCGTAGTTATGCGTTACAGACTTCACGTAGTTTTGGGATGCTATGTTTACTGCCATGCCTAGGGGGGCTTTGAGCAGAGCCCCGCTGATTACGGTGTATGTCTCTAGTACTGTTATGTTTCCGAGGGATTTGAGGAGCTCGGCTCCCTTAGTGGATGAGATTCCTTGGAAGGTTACTATCATTTCGACTTCCTGGTTGAGGTCTTCTTTTTCCATCATTGATTGGAGCCTGTAGTCGATTTTAGGCAGGGAGCCGCTTGCATGCTGGCTACTTGTTGAGGGGGTAGCCGGCACCATAAGTGGTGGCTGACCGCTTAACGTTTGAAGTGACGTGAAGGACAGCAATGTGACCAGAACGATTAGGAGAAAGGCGATGGATTGCCTGTTCGGTTTATTCAAGGTGGGAGCCTCCGTTTATCTGGAAATTATTATCTTGTTTTTACTCATAATATTTTTGGTTGCATCAACCGCCGCGTTAATCGGGCGAGTAGGAGGGAAAAGTTATTAAGGTGGCTTCGTGATTGCCTCTCGTATGTTTAATTTTCATGTTTCCCTTTTGAGGGGGATGTTTCATGGAAATAGACAAGGTTAGGACTCTGTTTTCTCTCAGGGGATATAACATTGTTGATTTAAAGGAGGTTGTCAAGGGGACTCTCTTTGTAGTTGACGTCGAGAGAGGTGGCGTGAGTCAAAGGTTCGTCGTCAGAGTTGTTCCTCCGAATAAGGTTGTCGGAACGGCGATGATTAGGGAGGTCAGGGATAAAATGGAGGAGTTCAAGGCTGATAGAGGTGCGATCATTGGCGGCAAGAGGAGCACACCGAACGCCGAGGAGGTGGCAGAGGAAGGCGGTGTCGAGCTGCTTGTCGACTACCCTCGCTTCAACATATTCGAACACGAGCTTGTTCCGAAACATGAAGTCATAAGCGAGGAAGAAAGGAGATGGCTGCTTGAAACATTCCATGTTAGGGAGGATCAGCTGCCAAAAATAAAAGACACAGATCCCGCGGTCAAGGCTATAGGCGCGAAGCCTGGAGACGTGATTAAGATAACAAGGAAAAGCCCCACAGCTGGAGAAACAATATTCTATAGGTACGTGGTGAAAGCAAAATACGTGCCGCAGATAGCTAGGGAGGAGTATGGACTCGTAGAAGAAGGCGGGGAGGAAGAAGCTGCGGAAGAAGAATGGGAAGAACTGTGAGCCGCCATAGGCATGACGAGCCATCCCGCACAGGGCCCGCCTCACAATTAGGGCTGAAGGTGGATGGAGCACTGCTCTGGCGCTTGGAGCTTAGAGGAGAGCCACCATTAGCTCAGCGTATCTTAGTGAGAGAGCTATTTGCTCTTGCCCCTTTTTAGTTTCTATGTCGAGGTGCCCCGGAAAAGGTATGTGACTTCCAGTTTGCTTAGCCCCCTGAGAGAGGAGACGAGTTGCCGCGGGTTTCCTGTGGAGAGGTCTACTCTGCCGAAGCTGCCGCCAGTGAATACAATGTCCCCCCGGAGAAGAGCATTGACTTTTGTCGGGGTGAAAGAGGCGGCAAACATGTCGGCTAAAGTGAGCGCTCCCCCTCTCTCCACGCTATCAGCCTCTTCGTGAGGGACCAGCACCTTTGAGGAGGACTCCTCGACTATTTTGGCCAGACCACCGCCGTGATCGACGTGGACGTGTATTAAAACCACCCTAGCCACGTTTTTGACGCTCAAGCCGTCCTTTTCCAGCCGCTCTTTAAGGTCATGGAACATTCCTGTTCCAGTGTCAAGCATGAGGAGCCCATCTTCGCTGGAGTCGGCGAAAACGTTTGAGTCAAGAGGCGGCCGGGTGATAGTAAACCTTGTCCGTCACTTTCAATAGGCTGCACTCTCCTGCTCGGCACGGTCTTAGAGCGCAACTAAGAGAACGTGGCTTGTAGTTAATAAACACAGTC
>JAHAWR010000065.1:6866-8729 GCA_018383835.1 Candidatus Jordarchaeia archaeon
TATAAATCATCGCCCCCTAAAAAAGGTGAATGTCTATTGATTGGTGGTAGAAGGATGCCTATTCGCAGGAAGGAGGAGTTGGGGGGAGGAAAAGAGAAACTGGAGCTCAGCGTGGTTAAGGAAGGAATAGATAAAATAGCTAACATGATGTCGAGGTACGTGGGGGAGGTTGAGCGCAGACTTGAAGTTCTAGAAAAGATGTTTTTCGGTATTGAAAGAAGGATTACCGATGTTGAGGGGAGAGTGTCTTTAGTTGAAAGGAGAATGGGAGAGCACCTTGCTGAGGAGAGGGGTATTAGGGTGCCGTCGTCTCTTGTGGAGGCGGTGAGGGCGCAGCCACCATCCGTTTCATTTGTTGAAAAGGAAGAAAAAAAGGAGGGAGTGGAGCTTCAAGCCCACCCGATGGAAGAAGTCACGTTAAAGGAGGAAGAAGGAGTAGATGAGGACGTTGAGATTGAGGAAGAGTGGGAGCCCACTGAGGGGGGAAAATTCACGAGTGTGGTTGAGGAATTTAAGAAGCTTTTGAGCGAGGACTCGGATAAAGAGGGGAAGTAGGGGGGAAGTGATGCTTATATTGTTAGCAGGAAGGAGTCGGGCGGCGTCGTGAAGCTGATGAACTCATTATTCTCGTTGAACATGGCATACACTATACCGATCTCTCTGTCCTGGTCTTTGTCGTAAACGTCGAGCCTCGCCCGGGCGTATTTGAGCTTACCGGCGGCACGCTCCTCTAAGTGCTTAATTGAGAAGTTACCCTTGAAGATTAGGGGATATGCTATTATGTAGGAAACTCCTTTTGCCAGTATCTGGTCGTGTGGAAACGATGCGATGTCGTCGAATATTGTTGCAACACCCATGTGGTCGCTGAAGACTGTGTTTATTTCTGAGACGGTGTAGATCTCGCTTAGAGATGCCAAGTCGCCTCCGAGGAAACGAGGATCCGATGTCTCAGCGTAAGACGACAGCTTCTGGAGGTCAACCTGAATCTTCCACATCCAAGTTTTTAAGTCCACTTGAAGTATGCCATTCAGCTTCTTCTTTAAGTCAAGCTTCACTCAGCATCACTCTCCCTTCCGGGTTTGGCGTTTTGCAAATTTCACTTAAAAGAAAGAAGAGAGTTTTTTCATATTTTAAATTTAATGTATGCCGCAGTTTAAGGTGTTGGTGCTAATGACCTTGAAGACGTGCTGAAAAACCTTGAACCTTCGGTTAGTTGAGAAGCAGAGAGGAGCACGCAGTGAGAGCTCCCAAAAATTGTGGACAGCTTCGTTGGTAATTGCTTTGTTGCCAACAAAACTACTTTTATATTTCGCTATGAACTTAATAATTTAGGAAAGCTGAAGGACTTGGAGGAGACTGGAGATTATACGAGAAGGTGAGTGGAATGTCAGGGTCAATAAGGGTTTTGATGGACGAGTTCCACAACGAGGAAACCAGGCTTAGGATATATAACGATTTAAAGAATAGGATGGTTGGCGGATGGGGAATAGAGCTCTACATAAACGCTTCAAGCCCACTTACCCCTACTCTCCTAGAAGAGTACTCGGCGCTGGTTATAATAGGCCCTAGGAGAGGGGTTAAGGGGACAGAGTTTAGGCTTGACGAGACGCAAGCGGTCATCGACTTCGTTCGGAACGGCGGCTTGGTGCTATTCACTCCGAGCTACAATAGCAGAGAGTACAAGGAGAACTTTGTTAACATGTTGGGAATAGACTATCTTGGTGCGAGCTCGAGGGTTGCGACAGACGTTTCCCCTCACCCGTTTGTGAAGGGTGTTAGTAAGCTGCAGGCTCCATGGTTCAGAACGACGATGATGACCTTTGAGTGGGAGCCAGTGGTCAGGGTTCCACAATTTTTGGGAGC
>JAHAWR010000067.1:0-2092 GCA_018383835.1 Candidatus Jordarchaeia archaeon
AACGTAGATTTGGAAATTGACGTTATACAATTACCTGATGGAAACGTGAAAGTAATAGATAAGAAAGCTCTCGAAGATGCGTTCATTAAAGGGTACATAACGGAAAAACTTAAACAGAAAGCCGAGCAAGTTGCGGAGCGCATCGTAGAGGAAGCTAATGTAAGCGTTAAGGGTTAAATCAAAAAATTTTTGAGGGTGCACAGAAAAATAGTTGGCGGCAGGCGGGGGTACCCAAGCCAGATGTAACCTGCAGGCTAAGTCAAAGCCTAGAAGCGATCATAGGGGCAGGACTCAGAATCCTGTCGCGTAGACCTAAAAAGAGGGCGCATGCGTTCGTGGGTTCAAATCCCACCCCCCGCACCAAACGGTTCTTGCCGCCTCGTTTTGCTTTAACCGATTATCTTGAAGAATTCTATATTTAGAAATTCTAAAGAAAAAGCGTATTTGATGATTAAATATTATTTATTATGTTTTGCTAAATCAAAAAATTTTTTAGGAATAATCGGGAATGCTGAAAAAGAGGGGTGGCAATGAGAATAGAGTATTTCAGGACGTTCATTGAGGTGGTGGAGAAAGGTGGGTTTCTGAGGGCTGCTAGGGAGCTGGGAGTAACTCAGGCTACAGTAAGCAACCACATAGCGGCTTTAGAGGGATTTTTTGGTGTGACCCTTTTTGATAGGAGTAAGAGGGCAGTGAGGTTGACTAAGGAGGGGGAGGTGTTGCTGGAGAGGGCTAAGGAGATTCTTAAGTTGGTGGATGAAACGAAGGAAGAATTGAAGAAAATGGTGGGGGAGAAAGAGGAAAGGATAAGGATTGTGGCGAGCACAATTCCGGGAGAACATATACTTCCAAAATTGGTGGCCCGATTCAGGGAGGAGAATCCGAAGGTTAGCTTTGAGATCGAGGTATTGGATACTGGTGGAGCTTTAAGGAAGTTACTCAGGGGAGAGGCTGACTTAGCGGCTGTGGGGAGCCTCATGGAGGAGAGTGTTAAGGAAATAGAGGCTGTGCCTATCGGAAAAGAGAAGCTTATTTTTATATGTCCGGTGGACCATGAGCTTACGAGGGAAAAAAAAGTAACTTTAGAGGACTGCTTAAATTACCCGTTTGTTTCTAGGGGGAGGACGTCTGGGACACGAATTGAGGTGGAGAAGGCCTTCATGCAACTGGGGATCCCCCTCGATAGGATAAAGATTTCATTGGAAGCCGGCAGTACTGAGGCGGTGATAAACGCCGTGTCGGTAGGGCTCGGTATAACGGTTCTGTCAGAAACTGCCGCCAAAAAGGCTGAATCCGCTGGGCTAGTCAAGATTATTAAAGTGGAAGGGTGGAATGTTGAGCGCACGTTGTACCTTGTGAGGGACAAGAGGAGGAAGATGTCAGCGGTGGTAGAGGAGTTTTGGAGGTTTGCGTCAGAGAGAGGGGCAGAGGCGAAGTAAAGTTCATGATAGGAGTAACCTTATTAGTAGACGAGGGATTTCTGAGAGGTTCTTCACTACCATGAAGCGGCCCCTACCTGCTCTAGCTAGTTCCTTGCATGTTTTTAACCCGTGCTCCGCTATTTTTCCTTTGCTTGGGGTTGCTATGACGTGTAGAGTTGGAAACTTAGCTGCTAGTGGCGTAGGGTCTCCCCCCACATTCCACTCACCGTCTGTTATTAGAACTCCCCAGCGTTTCCCCTTGTGTTTTACTTTAAGGAGCTCCTTTAGCCCGACAGAAAGAGCGTCACTTATATTTGAATAGCCTATGGAGCTTATATCCAGTATTTCCTCCACCACTTTACCTATGTCTTTTCGCTCACCGATTTTCTTGATGGTGAAGGCACGCGTGCCGAACCCTATAACAGCGTAGTCCTCGTTTCGCATATGGTAGGCTAAAACTGCTGTTGAGAGGGCAGCATTGAAGAGTTTCTCTTCAGTCATACTTCCACTAGAGTCAAACATTAGCACACCCGACTTGGCTTGAGAGCGGGGTTCTAGCCCGACTATGTCCTCATATGAGAGGTACCCCTTCTCCAAGAAGAGTTCTATCATTAATTCTTCATCGAACTCCATTAGCCCAGGATAGTAAGGCACCTTTTTCCTTAAGGATC
>JAHAWR010000067.1:2117-8676 GCA_018383835.1 Candidatus Jordarchaeia archaeon
GAGGGAGGTTTTGAGGATCGCCATTTTCGCTAGTCTCTTAAAGATCTGCTTATATTTGTGGCGAAGGTTGCCACGCAGCGTTACGTAGAGTTTAACTGGACTTTGGACGTCGCCACGAGATAAACGCCTAGAAACCAAGAGAGCTGCATCGGGACATGCAAAAGCATCAGACACGGCGACAGGGTTAACCTTTGAGAGACCATTAATGGCTGAAAGGTTCCCGCACTTTAACGCCATTTCTGCGGCTCTCTTTATTGATGCATAATCGAGATTTCTTGCGAGATCCGTGTACACGTAGGGGGGCGCTGTGCCTAGGGAGATCTCTTCTAGAAGGAGGTCGAAGGCTGAGAGGGGGTTTACCCGTATGAGTTCATCGGAGGGCTGGGCCTCCTCTCTTACTGAAAACCCTCAAAGCATTCATCGACGATCTCCTTTATGACTTCTTCAACCGTCTTGCCGACTCCGTCTTCCAGTTCAATGCGTGTGCCAAGGGCCATTATGGCAACCTGAACCCAAAGGTTCCTCGAGTTTATCTGGGCGCCGTTATAGTGGGATATGATGCGCGCCATATCAATGGCTCCTCTGATCGATGCACCCCTTCGTAGATCCTCGTGTACGCGGGTCGCTCTTACTATTTTCACTGCTAGCCTTATTATTTCGGGGTTGGAGCAGCCGGATTTAAGCGCCACTATTTCCCTTTCCTCTTCCTCACTCTGATAGTCGATGCGTATCCAGCAGAAGCGGTCTCTTAGCGCCTCGCCTAGAGCGGTTACACCAACATGCTCGAGCGGATTTTGCGTGGCTATGATGAAAAAGCCATCTTTCGCTGTGACCTCGCCTATCTTCGGGATCCCCAGCTTGCCCTCATCCATAACGGGAAGAAGAACGTTCTGGGTGGACTCGCTTAAACGGTTTATCTCGTTTATGAAGAGAATTCCTCCCTCAAGCATGGCGAGGGTAAGGGGGCCCGGAACGAAGGCATCCTTCGTGTAACCGTACTTCATCACTGCTGGTGGGTCAAACCACCCTGTCAGTTTGGCCTCCGTGTAGCGCTCGTCGCCGTCAACTCGAAACATTGGCTGGTTGAAGTATCTAGCAATGGCGTCCGCTAGAGTAGTCTTTCCAACCCCAACCTCTCCTTCTATAAGGAGGTGGCGGGATGCCAGCTTAGCTGCCAGCGCCTTCTTTAGTTCTTCCAGCCTGCCGACGATCTTGAAGCGAAACTGAATTTCACGAGCCATCTCTTCTACCGACTTCATGAAACCACCCTTTTTCACTTAACACCACATCAGATTAGGAGGGACTATGCCAGGTCTGCTATGTCAACGCCGCATTCTGAAATACGGTCTAACATGTCAACTACAGCGCTGAGAGGAACGGACACTTCAATTGGTTCACCCGCGAGGACCTTGTAGGCTTCCTCCACGGCTTGGTTGCGCTGGGGTTTCATTGCGATGGTTTTTGAGGCGAGAACCCCATCTTTTCTGACGAGAGCTTCTATAGCGTTAGAGTGCATTTCGTGGGCGATGCGATTTATCCTTAAAATGCTCTCAATTATCTTATCTGAGATTTTAGCGTCAAGCGTAAGGTGGACTTGCTCGGCTATCTTAACTGAGTAGTCCGCCATGGATTCTATGCTTTTAATGGCGACGCGGTAGTCCAAGCACTCTATGGGACTGATACCGATCTTCTCCGCTAAGTGGGGCTCCATTATCGCTGAGCGGAGCTGCCTAACCATTAGAAAGTAAAGCCTGTCGATATCTTCGTCTCTCACCACAACACTCTCAGCCAATTCGAGATCCTTATCTTTTATGGCAGTCACCGCGTCCTCTTGCATCCTAGCAGCAATAAGGTACGTTCTCTTTATCGTCTTCTTTAAGGAAAGGGCTGAAGGTGAAAGCAAACACTGCAGAGTGACCTCTTTAGCGCTTTCTTCAACGATCTCAACGCCAACAAGTTGCTGGAGTGAACGCTTGATAGCCTCCCTCTGCTCCGATGTAATACCGTTCTTCGAACGGATCCTCATAACATCGTAACCATAAAGGAAGTTCGCGGTTATCTCCCTCGTAAAATCCGGGCTAGTATCAACATCTATGACGGCTACTTTAACTTTTTCCTTTTCAGAGTAGCGAGGATCAACAAGAAGGGCGCCATCACCTCTCTCTATTATCGCCACAAGGTCTCCCTGCTTCAGGCCCATACGCTTAATCCAACCCTTAGGAAGACTCAAAAGAAAGGTACTACCTCCAGTCTTCTGAAGCTTCCTAACCTCCATCTTAGACACGTAATAGACCTCCTTACACCACAATCGATCTTTAATGACCTCAATTCGAAAAGACTGTAATTATAGACACTATATATTTTTTATGCAACTTCACATAATGAGTCTCATATATTCGAAAAATTAATGGAAAAAGTAGATAACTAAAGAACTGTAAGGAAGAGTACTCGATGCAAAAACAGAAAAATGCTTTTAGACTAATGAAAAATTCATTTAACATAAGAGGAAGGAGCTTCAGGAAGACGCGCCTTTCAAGAGAATTAGAAGAATTTGATTTTTGCTTCCCCTTTGAGCCGTCTATGCGCAGAGGAGCCCTTCAGATGCATACTTGTAGGAAAATCTCTAGAATGCGCCTGTGTGTTTTAGGTATAGAGTGACGGGGAATGTGGACTCTGTAAGCCAGCCGATAGAAGGCGCCTAGCTGAACGCTAAAGCCTTGACTTTGCCAAGGTCGATCACACAAAAATTTATAGCATGCTAATTTAAGGGGTAAGTTGGGCGGAAGCTTTGACGGACGCACTACAAATGGCAAAGAGAACAGTTAAAGAACTGCTTGAAGCCGGGCTACAAGTTACCCCTGAAGCGCTAAGCACGATGCTGGCGAACCCCAATTTAGCTTCTTTGGTCATAAGTAGGATTAGGGACGCCGGGGGAGCTCTCGTTCTAACAGAGGATGACATTAAAAAAATAGTCGAGGAAGGGGGCGCCCAAAAAGCAGCCAGCATAAATACACCTAGTAAAGAAGAAGAGCCGAAAGCTACGCCGATCCTAGAGCTGAAGCCGGCCCTAACTGCTAGTGAGGTAGATGAAGAATTCGAAGTTGTGATGGACCCGACGCGAGTAATAGGAACCAGCGGAACCCTAGACGACTTCGTCAACTACTTCAAAGATAGGTATATGCGCCTCAGTAACCTCCTCCTGAAAAGGGGGGACGTCAAGGGGGCGCACAAGACAAGTGAAGTGGGCAAATTCAAGGAGGCCAGAGTAATAGGAATAGTCAAGGAGATCTCGAAGGTGCGTAGTGGCTCCATGACCATAGAGCTGGAGGACCTCGATGGCACGGTTAGCGTTCTAATCCCGGTCACCCTAGCAGACAAGGCACGAAACCTCATGTTAGACCAAGTGGTCTGCGTAGAAGGCAAAAAGAACGGATCCTACATTGTAGCGAACAACATAATATGGCCTGACATACCCTTTGACCACAAGCCTAGAAGGGCTAATGATCCCGTAATAGCAGTCTTCATCTCAGACACCCATTTCGGCAGCAAGAAGTTCATGGAAAAACCATTTGTGAGATTCATAGAGTGGTTACGGGGCGAGAGAGGAGACGAGAAAATTAGAGCTCTCACCAAGCAAGTTAAATACTTGGTGATCGGGGGTGACATAGTGGATGGGGTAGGAGTTTACCCAGATCAGGAGAAGGAGCTTGCCGTCGAGGAACTTTACACGCAATATGAGGTAGCGGCGAGTTACCTTGAAAGGATACCCGACTACGTGAAGATAATAGCTATACCAGGTGGACATGATGCAACTAGGCAGGCTCTGCCCCAACCAGCGATACCTAGAGAGTATGGTGAGCCACTCTACGAAATAGGGGTTGAAGTGCTCGGAGACCCTGCATACTTCAAAATACATGGCGTTGAAGTACTGTGCTTTCACGGGGACTCACTAAACGACGTGATGGCGACGCTCTCCATAGATCCACACCACCCCGAGAAAGCCATGGTCGAACTCCTCAGAGGGAGACACCTAGCGCCGATCTACGGGTCAACACCCATATCCCCCGAGCCAATAGACCTCCTAGTGATTGAGCGTGTTCCGGACGTGTTTCACTGCGGGCACCTCCACGTGAACGGGCAGGAAAACTACCGCGGAGTGGTAGTGATAAACTCGGGCACGTTTCAGGATCAGACAGACTACCAGAGGTCCATGGGACTAACACCGACTCCTGGAAGGCCATACATCATCAACCTGAAAGACTTCTGGGTGGCTCAGCTGGACTTCACAGGCGACTAGCCTCGAAGAGGGGAGACGAGCCATCAGACGAAAGCCGCTTTATGAAAGTGTCCTCCTCCAGAACTTGCTTAACCTGGTTCACAGGGACGTTGAGTCTTACCTCTTTCGACAACCCATGACGCCCCCTACTTTTAAGATGAGCCACGACCACTCCCAGCATGTCAAGCTCATTTATAAGGCTACTAACCCTCCTCTGTGTCAAAGGCTCAACGTGAAGACGCTTACAGACGTTCAGGTAGTAGTTGTATATGTCTCCAGTCCTAGCTTTACCCCTCCCCTGCCTAGTCAACTCGAAAATAGTGTAAAGCACCAGCTTGGAGTGCATTGGTAAGGTTCTCAGAGCCTCAGTTAAATGGTCGCGTTCGATAACCCGCTGGGCAGCCCTTACATGTTTCTCCGAAACGTTTTCCGCACCCTCCCGCTCAGCTATCTCCCCTGCGACTCTAAGCAGGTCTAAGGCACGACGGGCATCCCCGTGCTCCTTGGCGGCTATAGCTGCGCAGAGATTTATGACCCCCGGCCCTTCGAGAGCGCCCTCCCTGAAGGCGAGCTGAGCCCTCTGCCAAAGGATATCCCTAAGCTCAGCGGCAGTGTAGGGTGGGAAAACCAGCTCTTCCTCCCCTAGACTACTCAGCACCCTAGGGTCAAGGTTATCCTTGAAGGTTAGGTCGTTTGTAATGCCTATTATGCTGACGCGCGCCCGCTTCAGAACAGTATGATTCATCCTAGTTAGGTCATAGAGGACGTTGCTTCCGTCACGTTCAACCAGGCGCTCAACCTCGTCGAGTACAATTATCATTAACACGTCTCTGCTGTCAAGCACGTCCCTAAACCTACTGTAAACCTCGTCGGTGGGCAGACCAGTAAAGGGAACCTCTACGCCCAAGTAGGAGCAGAGCCGGGCCAGAACCCGGTAGTTAGTGTTTACGATTCTGCAGTTGAGGTAGGCGGGTATGGGAACCGGCACATTCAGCTCATGGCACTTAGCAACGAGATGCTTAAGAACGAAGCGCACAACGGCAGTCTTCCCAGTGCCAGTCTTCCCGTAAATGAAAACATTTGAGGGAATCCCACCTTTAAGAGCGGAGGCAAGGATCAAGCCAACCTTTTCAATCTGCTCGTCACGGTGAGGCAGTTCATCGGGAACATAAGTGTGACTTAACACATCACGGTTCTTGAAAATCTTAGTCGAGAGAAATCTCTCAAAAAGCGCCTCAAGAGAACGCTCACCCAAATAGACCACACTCCTCATTTCCACCGGAAACAAAGGCGGATAAGCATTACTACTAGCGAAATATATCCATTGATATTACACCGAAAACACGTTCAGCGGAAGGTAGAGTCACGGAAAAAGCTGAAGAAGCTCGCCAAATTTAGATGCCTTAAGCCGGGCGTTCTCCTTGAGCCGGTAGTAATACTGCTTCTTCGTGCCCTTACGCTCCAGAAGTCCCTCGCCGCGAAGCCTCGCTAAATATGTGGATATTGCGCTCAGAGAGGTCTCACCGAAAACCCGAGTAAACTGATCGTGAACATCACCGGAAGTAAACCACCCATACTGGAAGTACTTCAACAGCACAAGCTCAACCTTATCCTTCATAGAAAGGCCTTCAGGGTCAGGGAAAATGTCAATGTCGACTTCGGAAGCTCCAACCTCGGAGGCACCCTCTGCCACATCGCCTCTAGACAACTTCTCAGAAAGCTCCTCGACGAGAGATGCCGCCAGCTGGGGGGAAACATTGCCTTCAATAGTCAAAGTGGCTTTCACGTTACGCTCAGCATCAACTATCTCGATCTTGTAACGCTTTGCCCCCAACTGGTGCACCGTCCACCGGAAATGAGGCAAGTTAACTTACTATGCGCTATTATATATGTCTATCTATTACACTTAAAGTATCTAGTCAGCCAAAGCACCACACATCTTAACCTGTAGCAAAACGCAGAAACAATCCGGTTAAGCGCAAATCCAACTGCCACAGGACAAAACGCAAACAGGAAGCTCCACCCTAATAGAGTCGGCAAAATAGACACCAGACTCTAAGAACACGTTAACATAGTGGGATGCCGAATGATGAGAGATGTGAACACGTAAACCTGTTAACATGAAAAAACGAGAAAGCCTAAAAGGGATGAAAACAGGTGGAATTTTCATAAAAAGAGACGTTAAAACAATATTAACAAGAAAAAAGAAAAATATATGAGAAAAAAACCTAAAATACGATTTTTCCATTGTTTTTTCCAAACAAATGTTAACAAAAGGTGTTA
>JAHAWR010000071.1 GCA_018383835.1 Candidatus Jordarchaeia archaeon
CGTCTCTTCCTCAATATTCACCTTATCTTCACATATGGCCGTCTCCTTCTTAACCTCCTTCTCCTGAACAGCGGCCTCTGGGAGGGAGGGTTTGCGCGGCGCCTCCACCTTCGCGCCCAGCAGGCTGAGGAAGTCGCCGTCCTCCTCGCCCTCGTCCAGGGCGACCACCTTGAATGTGAGACCCCACTCAGCCCTGAGATCGGACGCCTTCCTCGCGCCAACAAACTTCTTCTTCACCGACGATTTCTTACCCTTCCACAGGTAGATCTTCCTCTGCCTCTCAGCCACTACAATAACCACTTTGTCACTGCTGAGCACATCCCTGCTAAAGCTCTTTAGCTCTACAAGGTCACCTTCAAGATTAACGTCATAAACCACAACGCTCATACCCATCCGACCGGAAACCCTTCCCTAAAATATTTGCGTACTTCACATATTTAGCTTTTATCTCTGCTTCCTCCCTCCATATTTGCTTACTCCACAAGAAACCCGAACCCCTCCCCAATCTAGATCAGCCATACTTGGAATCAATCACCAAAAAACATGCTCCCAATGCATACATCCCAACGAAGCCGCCGGCAACCCCAACCCCAAAGAGAAGCAGCCCAAATTTCCTTAGAGAAACACTTATATAACTTCCCATTTGAAAAATCCACATACTCACGCGCACCCCCAGGAGGAGAACAAATGTCCGAAATAATGGAGCTCCTCAAAAAAATAGAGGAGGTCGCCGCCAAAAGCGAAGACGTCGAAGCCGAAATAGAAGGATGGGACAGGGTTCTCCAATTCATCATCGAAGGAGCCCAACTATTTTACATTGAAGTCAAAGATGGAAAATTCAAAGTACACCAGGGAACGCACGAAAACCCCGACCTCACATTCGAAACAAACAAAGACACTATCCTCGGAATCCTTTCAGGCGAAATAGACGCAACCTCCGCCTACATGAGCGGAGACCTAAAAATAACGGGCGCCCTACCCGACGCCGTAAAATTCAGAACAATAATAGAAATAGTAAGAGACGAAATGGAGTAAAAACAAGCAAAAAGCAAAAACAAAATATAAAGTCCAAAACATAAATAACACCGAAACCAACCCGGCGGTGCCAACCATGAGCGAAGACTTAACACTAGCAAAAATGGTTACCATAGCCCCAAACCAGCCAATAACACTCCCTCCAGAGTTTGCCAAAACACTCGCAAAACCTAACGCCATCCTAATCATATCAAAAACAAGCAGCGAAGCACGCATAATCCCCACAGACAGCTCAGAAACGATAAAAATAACTATAACAATAGGCAGACTCAGCCAAAAATTCCTAAAAGACCTTGGCGCAGTCATAGTAAAAAACAAAGTCAGCTTCCTCTACACCACAGGACTATGCAGAAAAGGCAAACTCTGCTACTACGAAGGCTACATAGACAAAAACCAAATAAAAACAAACCTGGAAATATTTAAAAGCGAAATAGAAAAAATAGAAGGCGTAACATCCGTAACAATCACAACAATCAAATAAACCGAAAAAAATATAAATACCAAGGTACATGCTTTCCCATGAAGGGAGATGGTGTCTAGTTATCAGTGTTAATCATTATTCTAAAAGCGAAAGATTTAAATGTTATATTATCACATATTGTCCTCTTTCTCGCTCAAAACCCATCTCCCCGAGGTGAAAGCAAAATGACCGACCAGACCACACAGCAAATATGCCCCAACTGCGGCAGCAAAAACATCATAAACGACTACATCAGGGGAGAAACCACCTGCAGCGACTGCGGATACGTAATCGACAACCTCATGATAGACGCCGGACCAGAATGGAGAGCCTTCACAGCGGAAGAAAAAAGAGACAGATCAAGAGTAGGCTCACCTCTCACACTAAGAATGCCCGACAGAGGACTAAGCACAACAATAAGCAGAAGCGACCGCGACGCCTACGGAAGAAAAATTTCACCGAGAAGAAGAGCCCAAATCTACAGAATCAGAAAATGGCAAGTAAGAACAAGAGTACACTCATCGGCAGACAGAAACCTTGCACAAGCAATGCCAGAACTAAACAGAATCGCAAGCCAAATCGGGGTTCCCAAAGAAATAAGAGAAACGGCAGCCTTCATATACAGAAGAGCACTCGAATCCGGACTTGTAAGAGGGAGATCAATAGAATCAATGGTAGCAGCATCCGTATACCTCGCATGCAGAGAACACAAGGTACCAAGACCCCTAGATGAGATAGAGCACACAGCAAGAGTAAACAGAAAAGAACTCGCACACTGCATAAGACTAATCCTAAGAGGACTACAACTCAAATCACCAAGACCTAACGCAGCAGACTTCATACCAAGATTCGCTACAGAACTAAAACTCTCAGCTAAAGCAAGAACAAAAGCACTCGAGATACTCAACAAAGCCAAAGAATTGGGCCTCACTGGCGGGAAAGACCCCACCGGTTTAGCCGCCGCAGCACTATACATCGCAGGTATACTCACAGGCGAAAGAAGGGCGCAGAGAGAAATAGCGGAAGTTGCGCACGTTACTGAGGTAACGATAAGGAACAGGTATAAAGAGCTGGTTAAAAAGCTGAACCTTAACGTCGAAGTGTAAGCCCCCCTTCTCCTCAATTTTTGTTTGTCGCGCGTGTTTCATGCGTGGTGCCTTATTCTCTGGGTATTTGCTTGGTGTGCTTAGTTAGGCTCTCTGGCTGGTGGCGCCCGGCTGGATGAACCTTCTTAGGGGTCGCTGGTGTCCTCAGCTTAAAAAAGAGCAATGAAAAACTTGACGTTAAAACTGTGAGGAATTAAAAGGAGAACTGAAGTGTAATTTTAAGTCCTGCGTGGGAAGAACGTGAAATCGTTTTCGTTTTTAATATCGATATCCAGCAAGTATTTCTCTAGATATAAAGATATTGGAACTTTAACCTTTATGGTAGCATCTTAAACGGTGCTCCATCTTTAACAACACTTAACTCCACACAATTAACACTTTTGAATTTCATTCAAAATGCCTTAACATTTTTCAATGGGGCGTGGCGAATTTAATCTTCGGATCTTCTAATCATGCTCACCGACCTACGTAACGAAAAAGACATCAAACTAATGACAATAAAAAGCTGGCTAGAGAAGTTTACGTTCTCCTAAAAGCGGTTAATGGTGGTGACATCAGCAGGCTGTGGCTACTCGAGGGCGCTAGGAGCATGGGAAGCTCTCCGACAGGGAGGTCGGGGTGCTTAAATTCTTGACTGATCTGTGAAGGCGGAGCGAGCTGGCAACCATACGCAAAACTTAGGCGTGTCCCTCCCTACTTGAAGGTAGTTGCCGGGGGCGATGTCCGAGTCACGTCAACCGCCTATGGGGGGAGGAGACGTGTAGCCGCTACCCTTTCAGAGAACACCGCCGCAGAAAACCTACAAATAAGGAAGGCAACTTTTAGCGCACACTAATAAGAAGAAAAAGAAGAAAAGAAGTGTTTCGTCTCCCCCCTTCTATCTTCGCTTTAGACATCCACCGGTATATTCAGCTTCTTAATCAGCTCTTTATACCTGTTTCGAACTGTAACCTCCGTTACATTTGCAACCTCACTTACTTCTCTTTGAGTCCTCCTCTCCCCTGCGAGTATTGCTGCGATGTATAGTGCCGCGGCAGCCAACCCAGTAGGATCTGTGGGCAGCCCCCCGTTTTTGGGGATTTGCTTTTGCCCGCAGTTATGCCCGCTTTTCTTGCTTGTTCTATGATCTGTATTGCTTGTATTTGTGTTTTGGGTGAGAGTTTGAGCTCTGCAGTGAATCTCGGTATGAAGTCTTTTGGGTCTGTTACTGGTATTCTCATTTCTAATTCTTTTAGAACTAATCTGTAGCATCGTCCGAGTTCTTTTTTTGTTACGTGTGAGTGTTTTGCTATTTCGTCTAGTGTTCGGGGGATTTTTCTCATTCTGCATGCTCCATATATTGTTGCTGCTATCATTGCCTCTATCGATCTTCCTCTTATGAGAGATTTTCTGATAATTTTTCTGTATATGTTTGCTGCTGTTTGTTTTACTGGTGTGGGTATGCCTATTTGGCTTGATATTCTTTCGAGTTCGCTCATTGCGTATGCTAGGTTTCTGTCTGTTGCTGAGTGTACTCTTGTTCTTATTTGCCATTTTCTTAGTCTATATACTTGTGCTCTTCTTTTTGGTGCGAGTTTTTTTCCATGTATGTCTCTGTCTCTCCAGTCTATGACTGTGCTTAGTCCTTTGTCGTGAACCGTGAGTGAGGTGGGTGAGCCTACTCTGCTTCTTTTTAGTCTTTCTTCGTTTGAAAAGGCGCGCCATTCGGGTCCGCTGTCGATGACGTGGTGGTGGATTACAAGCCCGCAGTTTGCGCATACTATTTCTCCGCGGGTTGTGTCTTGTATGAGGGTGTTGGAGCCGCAGTCGGGGCAAGTGTGGGGGACTTCTGTTGCTCCGTTTGGGGTTTGGGAAGTCATGTTTTTTTCTCCAAAGTATTTTTCTGGTTAGAAGGAGGCATTTGGCTTTAACCCTATGTTTGCAATATTTAAATTTTTCGGTAACTTTATATATTACGGTAGTTGGATGGTATGGGTGTTTTCCGGGGTGTGTGTGGTGGCTGGCGACTTGGTTAGTTTTTTAAGGAAAGTTTTGCCTAGGATAGAGGCTAGTATTGAGGGAGGGCGGGTTGCGGCTGTGCTCGTTCCTCTTGTTTTTCGTGGTGGGGAGCTTTGTGTTGTATTTATTAAGCGAGGAAGAGATTTGAAGTTTCATGGTGGGGAGTATGGGTTTCCTGGGGGTGTTGTTGAGGGGGGCGAAAGTGTTGTTGATGCTGCCCTTAGAGAAGCTGAGGAAGAGGTTGGGGTTGGGATGGAGCTTGTTGAGGTGCTAGGTTTTCTTCCTCCAGTGAGAACACTTACTGGGTTCGTGATTGCGCCCGTGGTGGGTTTTCTTTCTCTTCCGGAGCGATTTGAGTTCAGGGTGAACCCTGTGGAGGTTGAGGAGGTTGTTGTTGCCCCGCTGCTCAGGCTGGTGGGGAGCCGTTTTGTGGACTCCTTCGGGGTCTGCTACGTGTTTGAGGGGCGGAGAATTTGGGGGGCGTCGGCGAGAGTGCTGTCTAGGCTGCTTGAGGCGGCTGGGCTGTTGTCTCCGAGCGGGTGACATTGTCTCCGCGCGCTTAAGTGCTTCTGTCGAAGAATATGCTCTTCTCGGTTGCTGAGACCGGGATTGCAAGGATGTAGTCTGCGTCTATGAGGTTAAGCTGCCTGGCTACCGCGCCTGCGCGGAACATTATTCTATTGTCGAGGTTTAGGATTGATGCTGTTTTGGCTGCGCTTCCGGCTGCTACGCCGAGGTCCACGAGCTTGAAGGCGCAAAGTGGGGCTTTGTCGCCTGCTCTTACTCTGTCGTTGCAGGTGGGGTAGCCGCAGGCTCCGCAGTTGGCGCCAAGGTGGTCTCTTCTACTGGCGCCGAGGAGGAGGACTGCGTCGGCTTGCTCGACGTTCGTTGCGTCCCTGTGCCAGTGCTTGTCGCCTGTGGCTTCACCTATCGCATGCATGGCGTCCGCGAGTCTCTGCTTGTCGTCGCCTGTCACGACAGCTATTCTGACCGAGTCTGCTCCCCTCGCCTTCGGGGCAGTCTTGGCGCTCACAGCCATCTGGTAGACTAATCCGAGGACGGCTTCCCTCTTGAATTCCTCAAAACTGTAGGTCATCATTCCACCCGGCTACTTCTGCTGTGTTAATTGTTTAGGATTTCAGCTTTGGATTTGAGTTTCTCAAGGGTGGTTTTGAGGTTTTCGACGATTACTCTTGAGCCTGTGAGGTCTATGAAGCTTAGCTCCCCGAGGTAGCGTGGGACGACGTGGACGTGGAGGTGCGCTATGCTCGCTCCCGCGGCCCTACCCTGGTTGATGCCCACGTTGAAGCCGTGGGGGCTGTAGACCTCCTTCAGGAGCCTAATACACCTCTGGACAAGAGTGAAGAGCTGCTTCACCTCGTCCTCGCCCAGCTCCTCCACTGCCTCGAGATGTCTTTCGGGAAATACCATTAGGTGGCCAGGGTTATAGGGGTACCTGTTGAGGGCGACGACGAAGTCGCCTTTCTTGGCTAAGATCATGGGTTCGACTGCCGGGTCTTCGCGGGCGAGGGCGCAGAGTATGCAGTCTACCTGTGGCCGCCTACCGCGAACGTAGTCCGCCTTGTCTGGGACTAGGATGTAGCTGGGAAAGTGGACATCCAACGGCACCATCCCCCAAGGTGGATCTTTCACGAAACCGCTAAAAAGCTTTGGCGGGGGCTCAAAAATTGAACGGGAAAAGCTTAAATTTCTCTGTCTCGCTATTTGAGTTCGGACGGTGAGATGGATGCCTATAAGTGACCCGGATAAGAGGAGGATTGCAGCATACCACCTTCTGCAGATGAAGATTTGCAGGAGGTGTTACGCGAGGAACCCCCTATCGGCCACCAAGTGCAGGCGGTGCAAGTCCACGAGGCTTAGGCTCAAAAAGAGGAAGTAAATCTTATTTTCGTGCCGTTTTAAGCACGGTTTCGTAGTAGCCTTTGAGTAAGCCCAGCTCGTTAATTACGCCGGTGAGATTGCCCTCCGCGTCCTTGACGGGCAGCTGGTTCAGGTCGTGCTTCAGCATTTTGAGGGCGCACTCGCTGAGGCTTGTGTGCTCGCTCACTGTGACGATGTCGCGTGTCATTATGTCCCTTACGGGTACCCCGGGGAGGTTAAGCTTCTTCGTGGTTATGTAGAATATGCTGCTTGCATCCCAGCTCCAGTCTGTCCCCTCGCCGGTTGATATTATACTTGAAACCTTCTCCTCGGACACCACCTCGCTGGCCCTCAGGAAGTCGGACTCGTCCACCACGCCGACCAGCTTGCCCTTGTCGTCGAGGACGTGGAGGACGGGGGCTTTGGCGAGCTTCATCATGGTGTAGGCAACGGGGAGGGGGGTTTTCTCCCAGACGGCGATTATCACGCGCTGGACAAAGGGCTTTATGGGCCCGGTCTTCTTCTCGACGGCGACCGCCCTTCTGACGACGTCGGATATGGAGACGATGCCGATGAGGTTTCGCCCGTCGTCCGTGACTGGCACATGGAAAACGTCCTCCTCCAGCATCAGCCTGACCAAGTCTTCTACGTCGTCCTCCGCCGAGACGGTCACGGGGTTCCTCCTCATGAGGAGAGCTATCTGAGTCTCGTCCGGCTTCTCCATGAGCTCCTTGTGCGTGACTATTCCGGCGAGGGTCATCGTCCCCTTCTTGACGACGGGCACCACGTTTACGCCGTACTTCCTCATGAGCTCCAGGACATCGTCCCTTGTACCCGGAACCGAGGCATAGATAAGGTCTTTGCCCAAGATGTCCTTAACCTTCAATAGTGGAACCCTCCAATCCTAGATAAGACGGACGCGGAGATCGGAGAAGAGGAAGTTCCGTGATAAAAGAGAAGGGCAACGGGAAATATAAATCATTTGCAGAAAGGCCCCAGGAGGGCTGGCACCCAGCTGGCGTTATATGACGTGCTCTATTGGTGGAGTCGCCTGCTTGAAGCGCTTCTCCATTTGCTCGTACCACCGCATCATCTCCGGAGTTATCGTTGGGTGGACGCGCTGCAAAGCCTCGTCAAAGTGGCGCTGGTAGACTTTCTCCGCGTTCAAGTCCTCCCTCAGGGCAAGTATGGCCGCCTCCTTGCAGACCGCTTCTATGTCCGCTCCAACGTAGCCCTTGGTTACGCGCGAGAGCTCCGCCAAATCCACGTCCTCGGCGATGGGCATTTTCCTGATATATATCTTGAATATTTCTAGGCGGGCCTGCTCGTCCGGTGGGGGGACAAGTATAAGGCGGTCGAAGCGGCCGGGCCTGAGGAGAGCGGGGTCGAGGAGATCCGGCCTGTTGGTTGCTGCCATCACCACAACGTCGTGGAGGGCCTCGAGCCCATCTATCTCGGTGAGGAGGGAGCTTATCACGCGTTCCGTCACCTGCGAGTCCCCCACGCCGCTCCCCCTCCTCGGAGCTATGGAGTCAAACTCGTCAAAGAACACTATGCTGGGGGCAGCCGTCCTCGCCTTCCTGAAGATCTCCCTTATAGCCCTCTCACTCTCCCCAACCCACTTGCTCAGAAGCTCAGGCCCCTTCACACTAATAAAGTTAGCCTCAGACATCGTAGCAACAGCCTTGGCTATCAGGGTCTTTCCGCACCCCGGGGGACCATACAGCAGAACCCCCTTGGGCGGCTCTATACCCATCCTCTCGAAAGCCTCGGGCATCTTGA
>JAHAWR010000069.1:0-8123 GCA_018383835.1 Candidatus Jordarchaeia archaeon
TCCGTCTCTGAAGCTCTTTGTTGGGCTTGTGGGGGGGGTGGGGTGGGTTTGCCCTGACGGGGGTGAGGCTGATGCAGGCTCCGATGAACCCGTGAGGAGCTTTAAGGCTCATGAACCCTAAGGACTAAGTATGGATCAACACTTACCCATACTTTAGTCTGGAACCCTAATCGCGTAGTGGCGCAATAAAAAAGTGGGTGTATGAAAAAGTGGATGAGTGGCTTTACTCTATTTTTATTGGGTGGCCTTTGGGTTTCTCCTCTTTCTTCTTTAGGGTAACTTCGAGTATTCCGTTCTTGTAGGATGACTTAGATTGCTGCGGGTCAACTTTGCATGGCAACTTTACCTCCTTGTGATATTTGCGCTGCGGCGTGTCAACGGAAACAGTCAGCGTTTCTTCCGTCCCGTAGAGCTTGATGTCATCCTTATCGACGCCCGGCACTTCAACGACAACCCTCACCTCGTCGTCCGTCTCTATGACGTCCGTCAGCGGCTCCCTGTACTCTTGGAACCCTATGCGGGGGCGACCCGGCCCCGCCTTGGGCTTAACGTTGCCGAACTCCTCCACTTGAGGCTTACCATCCGGCCCTATGGTCACCCTATACCCATAAACGAAGGGCCCCCACTCCTTCACTCTGGTCCCATCTGGTAGCGTTCTCTCCCTTACAAGGTCCTTTGGAATGCGCCTAGACAACTCCTCGAACTCCTCTCTCATGAGCTCCTCCATGTCCCTCATGAAGTCTTCAAACTCCTCAAAAAACCACCTGAAGGGGCGCCTCCTAGACCACCTCGACCACCAATCCTCCGCCAAAGCGACCATCCCCCTCAGTCCCTTCACGGTAAACTTTCCCTCAGAAAAATTTAACTCTTTGGGTTTTAGGGGGTTTACGAGTACCTAACTTGAGAAGGTTATGAGAATGCCGAGTGTAGACTGAATTGAGGAGACGAGATTTGAGTTGCAGAAGACTTCTAGTTGCATCGTTTTGGGTGGAGTATTTACGTGGAGGTTAAGAAGTTTCGAATTTCACTTTAATCATTTTGCAGGGTTTAATTCGAAACATATAAAAAGTTTTATTTATAAATTTGGAGACTGTGTGGTTCCCCTCCGGCTTGGTGGAGGATCTCTTTCATGGAAAGGGAGAAGATGATTCTGGAGAAGTTGAAGGAAGCCATAGTGAACCTTGACATTAATGGCGTCAAGGAGGCTTGCAGGGAGGCAATTGATGCCGGAATACCCGCATATAAGTGTGTAAGTGAGGGCATGGCTAAGGGACTTGACATAGTGGGTGAGAAGTACGAGAAGGGGGAGTACTTTTTAGCGGACTTGGTGGTTGCCGGCGAGGCGATGAAGGAGGGAATGAAGGTTCTTGAACCCTACCTGAGGGCGGGTGAAGCTGAAGCTCTCGGAAGAGTTGTTATTGGGACTGTTAGGGGGGACATGCACGACATAGGGAAGAACATTGTCGCCACAATGCTCAGTGGGGCGGGGTTCAAGGTCATAGATTTGGGGGTCGACGTACCACCGGAGAGGTTCGTAGAAGCGGTCAGGAAGCATAGGCCCCACATAGTTGGGATGTCCGCACTACTCACGACAACCATGATGGAGATGGAGAAGGTTATAAGGGCCTTAGAGGATGCGGGGTTGAGAAGTAGGGTTAAAGTGATAATTGGTGGGGCACCGGTATCGATGGACTATGCCGAAAAAATAGGGGCGGACGCCTACGCTAGGGATGCCGTCGAAGGCGTATCCATCTGTAAGTCGTGGATTTCAGAGGAGCGGTAGCTGCAACTCGGGAACGCATCTGTCCTCTTTCTTTTTATGGTTTCCACTTTAGTCCTTCCTCAAGCATCGCCAAGTAGTTTTCGGGTGGGACGTAGTTTGTGACGCTGTTCCCTGAGCCGAGGGCGTACTTTCCCCGGGGCATGCACTTGTCAAGTATGCTCTTTACGTATGCCCTTAGCTGGCCGGTCTCGTAGCGCGCAAGCTTGTCCACGTCTACTCCCCCCAGCACAGCAACCCTGTCGCCATACTTCTCCTGGAACCTCCATACGGGCATTATCTCGTCTTGGAAGGAGTGGAGAGCGTCTATTTTAACGTCCTCTATCAGGTCTTCTATTACTGCCTCGATGTTTCCGCACGCATGGTACCAGTACATTTTCCCATGCTGGTGGGCTAGCTGAGCATACTTCTTAAACCAGGGGAAGACCATCTCCCTGTATACGTCGGGGTTAACCATTGTTCCCTTCTTGTAGCCTAGGTCGTCGGCGTGGAATATAGCGCCGACGCAGTCAAACTCAACAATCACCTTGTACTCCTTGTAGAGCCTCTCCGCAACCCAGTCTATGACCGCTTTAACAAGGTCTGGATCCTCGCGAAGCTTCTTGAAGAGGTTGACGTATCCCATGATGCGCTCCAGAGCCATCTCCCATATTGTGCCCCCAGCTACGGACACCTTCATGCCCTCTGGGAGGTTTTTCGAGATGAACTCGAAGGTCTCCTTTATTGGGAGCTCGAGGAACTGCTGCGACTTAAACTTCTCGAACTCCTCCCAAGAGGACACCAGCCCCTCCCGCTCTTCCGCCCAGACCCTCTTTGACCCTGGCTCCGTGAGGGGGGCAGTGTCGTCTGCAAGCCTGCGCTTCCCGAAGATCGAAAGGTGCACGAGGAGTCCGGTGCCGGGGGAGCAGACAAAGTTCTGAACGTAGTCGTAGCCCATACTGTAGTAGAACTTTATAGTGGACCTAGCCATCTCGAATATGTCTATCGGCTGGCTTTGAAGCTCGTCCGGCCTGTAACGCAGAACGTTTGGGATCGGCTTCATGTCCATTCTTAACCGCTCAGCTACCGCGTTCATCACCTCGAAATCAACTTGGTACTCCACGAAGTGAACCTTCCTAGGCTTTGCTTCGTCCATTAAAACCTCCTTAAAGAATTCAAAGTCTGGCTGAGGCTTCTCTAACGGAAGCATGTAAAAACACCCAAAAAACTAAAATGTAAAAATCACGAAAATAAACAATTCGGTCCTTTTGAACGGGGAATAGCCCTTCAAGACAACGAAAGCCGCCAACATCGCTCCGGCGAAGAAGAAAGGTATTTCTGTCACGGTTCACTCTAACGAGACAATTTAACGGTAGTTCCCTGCTTCCACATTGACGCGCTTTATGGGATCCACCAGTAACGGACATCACTAGCTGCTCCGAGCTCGCATATATACACCCTGAAAGATTAGTGTCCGAAGGGGGATGAGCGGAGCCCTTTGCAGGAAGACATTTAAAGGGAAGGTGGCTCTCTTCGTAAGCGAAAGAAAAACATTAAAAAATATTAAGTTTCTACGTTCTTAGCCTTGCATGGATGGACGGTGTAACATTGCGGGGCGAGTTCTACCGCTATGTTAACGCTAAGCTATTAACCTTGTACTTTGCGGGGTTCGTGGGTCCCCTTTCCGCTAACACAGTGCTCGCCTTGGTTCCAGTCCTAAAGTCAACTTTCAACATTGACGTCGGCACAGTCCTTTTAGCTATACCATTCCTGATGCTCCCCTTCGCTTTCTTCCAGCTTTTCAGCGGGACGCTCTCTGACAACTACGGCAGGAGGCTCATGCTGGCCATAGGCTTCCTCATATATGGAACCGGGCTTCTAGTTATAGGGTTCAGCCCGAGCCTCGGCTTCTGGTCCTTCCTTTTAGCAAGGTTTGTGTGCGGTGTGGGTTACGCCTTCATAGGTCCTGTTCTGCCCGCTGTCATAGGAGACCTTACAGAGTTCAGCTACAGGGGGAAGGTTATGGGAATATACTCTTCAGTCAACACATCCGCCATAACCCTGGGACCATTACTCGCGGGCTTCTTCGCCTACTCCTGGTGGAACATATACTTCATGATGGGCGCCATGGCGTATACCTCCATGCTTTTAGTGTGGTTAGTGTTGAAGGACGCAAAGCCCAAGGGCAACGAGTACTCCATCATGCAGGTTTTCTCGGATCTCAGGGACGTTTGCTCGTTGAGAAGTGTGGCTGCACTCAGCGCCGCCGGGTTCATGGGCTTCTTCAGCTTCATGGGAGTTAACTCGTTCCTCTCCGATGCCCTATCACGGCCGCCCTTTAACTTTCAACCCAGCACTATAGGTGTAATCCTTTCGATGGGAGGAGTCGTTGGGATAATTCTTTCCCCGATAAGCGGCCACTTAACGGATAAGTTTGGACGGGGGAGGATAGCCTACACGGGTCTAGCCATTTGTATTCTCTCCCTCCTCGTCATGCTGACCGCGCGGGAGCTTATAGTGTTCATCATCTCGATGCTACTGTTCGGTATCGGAGGAAACCTTTTCTGGCTCCCCCTTAACGCTCTTTCCGTTGAGCTTGAGCCGGAGAAGAGGGGGGCGGTCTCATCTCTCTTTAATGGCGTCAGGTTCTTCGGGTACGCTCTTGCTCCCTACTTGTTGACGCCAGTTTACGAAGACTGGGGAACAGCGCTGCTCTCGAGTTTCCAGCTGGTGATCGTGCTGAGTATGGTTGTGGCGTTCATGATAGTACCCATTGTTAGATATCTGGGACGGCAGGAGTTGCCGGAACGCTTCAATCCCCTCGAAGCAGAAGGAGAGAGAAAAGAGCCCCGCTGGACAAGTGAAAGCGAAAAACCTTACCGGCGAGAAGAACGCCTCCCCAAAGGGATTTTTCACCTATAGGATTTATGCAAACCCTTTTTTGGGCTTTAAGGCACCGTAAAAGCACCATTTAATGCACTCGAGACAACCTTTACACTTGGACGAGAATTCTATGTTAATTTCGTTTCCGAGCCTCGAGATTTTTATCATAGCCTTCGGTGGGCTGAAGAAACCGTAGTTTTTGAGGGAGCACACTAGCTGGCAGTACAGGCACATAGTACACTTTTCAGGGTGAACCCTGACACGATCCCCCATAAGCCCACCAGTTACCAGTAAAGGGACTAATTACGATGGATGGCCGTTGATGTTAATGAGTCTTTCGCAGTCGCCGACTCTGCGGAGGCTACCGGAGGGGGGCTTACTTCCGTTTTTGTTCCCCCCTCTGCGAAAATCTAAAAAAGGTGGAGGACTCTTTCAGCCCTAAGAAGTTGAACGCTTAAGGCAGGGGTAGCTTTTGGACGGAGAATCTGGTGAAACCCTTTGGTTTGCGAGCATGCAGGGTGAGGGCAGAGTTTTCATGATGAGGGTTAAGCCTCTCCATGTAAGGGTTTCGAAGTACCAGAGGATAGAGGTTTACGAGTCCAAGTATTACGGGAGGATTCTGACCCTCAACGGGGAGATACAGCTCGCCTCCCGCTTTAACGCCTATATACACGAGAGCATGGTTCACCCAGCCCTCCTCACGCATCCCAACCCAAGAAGGGTGCTCATAGTGGGGGGAGGGGATGGTGGCTCGACCGCTGAAACGTTGAAGCACGGGGTCGAAAGCGTAACTGTGGTCGAAATAGATGAAGAGGTCGTGAAGGTTGCTAGGGAGTTCTTCCCTGAGATATCGTCCGGCTTCTCCGATCCAAGGGTCAAGCTTGTCTTCGAGGATGGACGCCGCTTTCTCGAGGAGTGCAGCCAGAGGTTCGACGTGATCATAAATGATATGTCAGACCCCGTTGGACCAGCTAAGTCTGTTTTCACCGAGGAGTTCTTCAGGCTCGTATGCGAGCACTTAGAGGAGGATGGGGTCTTCGCCACTCACGTCGAGTCACCTGACACTTGTGAAGAGTTCTTCTATAGGGCGCTCGCCACCCTGAAAACAGTCTTCCCCCTAGTTAGACCCTACAGAGTTTGGATCCCACCCTATGCTGAGTACTGGGGGAGGGCTGTGGCTTCTAAGCGATATGACCCATTGAAGCTGAGCGCGAAAGAGCTGGAAACCAGAATCACAGAGAGAAATGTGGAGTTGATGTGGCTGACCCCTGAGCTTTGCGTAGCTCTCTTCCACTCACTCTCGAAAGACATACTGGAGAAGACTAATTTGGAGTGGAAGCCGCTAAGAGACGGGGACTTTCCCGAATTTAGGAGGGAGTGAGGAGAAGCTAGATTTTTTCGGATAGATGGCTGCCTGCCTGCCTCACGAGCTCTCTCAGTTCATCCCATCTACCTTTCCTCATGACCTTAACAACGGTGGTGGCGTTGAATGGAAGCTTGAACAGGTCGATGAATGAGCATATGATTAGGTATAGGTGGCTCTCAGCAACTATAGTGGAGCCGGTCTGCTTCATGATAGCATTGTAAAATTTTTCGGGATTCAAGAGAATTTCCCTAAGCGCTTCTTCTTGGGAGTTGACGTTGAATTCGTCTTGGAGCATCAGGAGAAGCGCTTGGAAGCCGGGAATGTTTTTGTTAGCCCAGTCTAGGTAGATCCGAACAGCCTTGGAGAATATTTCGAATTCCGCTCTGTCCGCCATGAAGCCCACGCAGCCGCAAGTCCTTAAATAAGGAGAAACGTTTAGATCTGATAAAAAGGTTTTGGAAAAACATTCTGGGTGAAAATTCAATTTCCGGATAACTGAAGGGTGAATTTTTTATTTGCACTATCGATGCACTTCTTCAGGCTTCTGTTGTTTTTACGTCGGAAGGGGGCATAATGGGTCTGGTGCGGAGAATGATGCGTGTGTCAGGTATGCTCTGGCTTTGCATCCTCCTCTGCACGTTGGCTTAAGCGGGCATTCTCTGCATTTCCCCGTTAGTCTGGAGGCGTCCTTGAACTCCCTGTAAAGCTGACTGCTCCTCATTTTCCTCCAAGCTTGTTTTCCACCGTCTTCGAGTATGTTTCCCAGCTTAAAGTCTAGGACGTCGCAGAGGAGGACGTTGCCTAGGGGGTCTAGGTCCATTGATAGGTCACTGCACCCTCCCGGGTGGACGTAGTGGGAGCTCACGAGCGCTTGCGCGAAGGGCGTGCACCATATACTGACATAGAACCCGCACTCTTCGGCTGCCTCCTCAACGCTTCTTATAGCCGACGCAAGGCTGGACGGGGTGGGCATGAGGTTGACGCCAGCGTTCCCTGAGGGTATTAGGGGTATGAGTGAGGCGTGGTCGCCTCCCAAGTCCGCTGAGAACCTGACGAAGTCCCCTGCCTCGTGCACGTTCAGGGACGTGACCGTCATGACGGGGTTGAGTGGAACATTGTTCTCCTTGAGGAGGCGGGCTGCGGCTATCGCTCTCTCCCAAGCACTTTTACCTCTTATTCGCTCGCATGTTTCCTTGGTGGCAGCGTCAAAGCTTAGGGAGATGTGCACGTCGAGCTCGTTGAGGCAGGCTGCGGCTTCCTCGTTTACAAGACTCCCATTAGTTACTATTCCGACGTGTACGCCCATGCTTCTGGCGTACTCCAGCAGGTGGAAGATGTCTCCCCTGATCAGCGGCTCCCCTCCTGTGACCGATATGAAGCCTGGCTTCAGGCTACTTACTTCTTCTATGAGCTTCTCCGCCTCCCTTGTCACGAGCTCTGCTGAGAATCGCCCCCTCACGTAGCAGTGGATACAGTTGCGGTCGCACCTCGGCGTGCAAAGCCAGACGGCGAAGCCAGGGCGTGCCGTAACCATTATCCTCCCTTAAGACTGCTTCCACCTTTAGGATGGGTGAAGGGAAGTTAAAATAGGTTTTCCAGTGAAATGATCCCAAAGCAACTCAAAACTTTTATCATTAAAACTTTTAATGCACCTTGGCTATTAGTGGACTAGCGTCTTCCTTCTAATTTTTTGAGTGGAACAGCGCGAAGGGGGCCCTTTATGGTAAGGAAGCCTAGCGTGATGATGTGGAGCCGTATAATGCCGGGTAGGAAATGTTTAAACAGCGTCTCACCTTCTCTATTAGTGAGGCCTCTCACCTAAGGAGGTCAACCATTGGCTACTGATATGTTCAAGAAGAAGTATGGATCCTTGTGTATACTCGTCGGAGACGGGACGACAGGTATAGCTGTTTTCACGGCTGGCGAGGCTGGAACCGACCCAGACATGTCTGCTGCCCTAGTTTACGGCTTAGAGCAGGCCATGAGGGAGCATTCGGCGTCAGCCAAGAATGTTTTCTTTGGCGGGCTGTCTCCTCAGGGAGGGCTGGGCTGGTGTGTTAGGCGGGTCGACATTGGAGGCGAGAGCAGGGAGTTATACATCGGGGTTATTCTTTC
>JAHAWR010000069.1:8194-8336 GCA_018383835.1 Candidatus Jordarchaeia archaeon
TTCTGAGGGAAAGCTTACTGGATAAAGTGGTCGAAGCCATTAGGAGGCGGACCGGAGATGGAGGCTTTGATAGGTTCCTGAGTAGCGGCCAGAAGATCGGCGCCTTAAGGGAGGGGGGGCTGCGGAGGCGGGCTGAGGACTT
>JAHAWR010000070.1 GCA_018383835.1 Candidatus Jordarchaeia archaeon
GTTGTGCTTTACTTTGTAGGATCTAACTTGATAGAAGGACTCTGACACAGCACGACCTCCTTATCTTCTTACTCCTTATTTCGAGGGTTTTCCAGTGAAGTGTGAGACAATAGTTGTCAGATCGTCAACGAGCTCCCCCAATAGTTCTAACATCTTATCTTTTTGTCTATTCCATTGCTGGATCGTCCATGTGTGACTCCAAGGAGCTTCTTGGCTTCTTTAAGCGTGTAGAGTCTTTCATTAGTAATTTATCTATACTTACAACTATTTAAACATTTCTACTTAGAAACTGCTAACTACGGCGCTTTGCTCTATAGGGCGAAGTGTACGTTCGTCGTGGAGAATGTGAACCACATCGAGTAGCCGTTGCGCCTAAGGTGTTAAAGCTCATCATATACGCTCTCTCCGACGACCCTGAAGAGCAGAGTAGTGTGGCGGTCAAGATGGCTGTGGCAAAGATAAATGTAAACTGCGACCCGTGGCCGTTCAGTCCTGGCGAAATATACTTCTCCACGTCGATGGGACAGGTGCACTGCTCGAAGACCGAGAAGACCTTCGGGTACAACTACGGGGGCTCATTCTCCAGCTACGGCGACTGGAGGAAGGGAGAGTGGAGGAGTATCCCCCTCAGCAGAAGCCATCTTCAGCGGCAGTGTGGCTAGGGGCGCAAACCTGCAGGTCACCGATTCATGCTACGACTACGACCCCCTAGGCGACGATGACGAGCTTTGCTCCAGGCTCAACATGATAATTGACATCGACAAACATGCCACGCGGAACCTGGATCAGCTGCGTCTACAACTTAGGAGAATGGAGGTCGAAATACAAGTCTACGTGTCCTAACCTTATCCTCTCCCCTTTTTGCGTCGTCCTGTGGCTCCCGCTCACCTGACGCCATACCATTCTGCTTCTTTTCTTAGGTAGTGGTATCTCCTGTCTAGTAGCTGGATAATGTAGCCTGACACTGCTCCAAGCGCGACGGCAACGTTCTGTGTTGCAAGCGCAAACGCTAGAAAGAGGAGGGAGGCCGCGGCCGCTACGGGTATAGTTCTACTCCAGTATCTTCTTCGGGCTTGTGCAAAATCATCTACAAGCCCCTCCGGCGGATTCTTCCTTCCAACCACTGCCCCAGCTACTGAGGCTGATGCGCGGCACGCCTCCTCCAAGGCTTTTCCCGCATCCTTCTGCGGCTTCACCTGCCTCACCGTTTTCTCTATGTAGTGAGGGGAGCAGACGGCGGACGATAAGCCCTCCTCAATCACCTTGACGGGGATGTTTAGCAATGCAACCATGCCCTCCACCGAGTCGTGGGATAAACCCAAGAAGCCTTTCGAGGCGCTCATGTCCTGAATGTAGTGAAGCGCTCTCCCAAGGCTCCTCAGCGCCTCGAAGTCGTCTCCTCCCAGGTAGCTCCTCCTCGCCCTCCAAACGTGCCTCATGACAACCCTTAAGCCGGGGTTGTGGTGAGGCGCACGGGCGACGTACACTCGCCCTCTCCCACTGACACGTAGGGTGACGTCAGGGCGCCTGTCGGGGTCTATGGATCCGCTGGACAGAGCCTTCCTCAAACTTCCGTCTAAGCCAAGCACGTCGGCTATTGCCTTTGCTATGGCGGTGTGAGTACGCCACTTCAACCATCACCCTCCAAAAGAAACTAAAACTGGGAGCGAAATAAAGTTTTTTCGTCCGGCAGGTCTCCGATTAAAAAAGTGAGGCAACGTCTTAGCTTCTGTTCGGCGTGCTGCGGCTCCCAGACCTTGCTCGGAGAAAAAAAAGATATATTCCTTCAGCTTTTCTAGTTTAGAAAAGAAACGGGAGTGTTGATGTGGTGCGCGAAATGACTGAGTCAAACATTCACAGTGCTTTTGCCGGTGAGAGCCAAGCCCACATGAGGTATCTCCTCTTCGCCGAGAGGGCGGAGAAGGCGGGGTTCCCTAACACTGCAAGGCTCTTCAGGGCGGTTGCGTTTGCCGAGAAAGTTCACGCATCAAACCACTACTCCGCTACATCATCCAAAGGGGACTTCGTCACGTTTTCAGTTGCAGGATTCGGCTCGAAAACAGTCTCAGAAGACCTGGAGGTTGCAATAGAAGGGGAAACGTTCGAGGTGAACGAGATGTATCCCGCCTACATTGCTGTGGCAAAATTGCAAGACCACAGGGACGCTTTGAGGAGCTTCACCTGGGCCCTGGAAGCTGAGAAAACCCACGCCGAGCTCTTCAAGAAGGCGAGGCAAGCCGTCGACGGCGGCGGCGACATAAAGCTTGGAACAATGCAGGTTTGCAGCATCTGCGGCTACACTGTCGAGGGGGAGGCACCAAACAGGTGCCCAATATGCGGATCCCCAAAGAATGCGTTTAAGCCGTTCTAAGTCCCCTCTTTTTTTATTTTCCGTGAATCCCTCCTTCTACGGTCCCCCTCAGTCTTCACGTTTGGGCCTTCGTTTATTTTATAAATCAGTGCCGCGGTGTTTTTATTGTGCAATGGTTGCTGGGGGAATTATATTGGCTTTAAGAGTCGCGGAAGGCGTGTACTGGGTTGGCGCCGTCGACTGGAATTTGAGGTTCTGCGGCTCATACACCACACCCCTAGGAACATCCTACAACGCCTACCTAGTCGTTAACGGTAAAACGGCACTCATAGACACAGTTAAGGGAACTCACACCATGGAGATGGTTGGCAGAATTAAGAGCGTGGTTGACCCGGCGAAAATAGACTACTTCATAGTTAACCATGCCGAGCTCGACCATGCAGGTGCCTTCAAGGAGGTGCTGAGAATCGCACCCAACGCTGAAATCATATGCTCAGATAGGGGACGCGACTCCCTGAAGGGGCACTTCGACTTCGACAGGGACTTAACCACTGTTAAGACGGGGGACGAGCTCAACATAGGCAAGAGAAACCTCGTCTTCATAGAGGCGAGAATGCTTCACTGGCCCGACAACATGATGACCTATCTGAAGGAGGACCACATCCTGTTCTCCAATGACCCCTTCGGACAGCACCTCGCAACGTCGCAGAGGTTCGTCGACGAGCTAGACGAAGAATTCGTAATGGATCACGCTGCAAGGTACTACGCCCAGATAGTGATGCCCTACTCCCAGCTTGTCCTGAAAAAGCTGGAGGAGGTTAAATCTCTCAACGTTCCAGTAGACATGATATGCCCCGCCCACGGCCTCATATGGAGGAAGAACCCCGAAAGAATACTGAGGGCATATGAGCGGTGGGCTAAGGGCGAGGCGGAGGACAAGGCGGTCATATACTTTGACACCATGTGGGGAAGCACCGACCTAATGGCAAGAGAGATAGCTAGAGGACTAACCGACAGCGGGATCCCTGTAACGGTATACAACACACGCGCCTCCGAGTGGGGTCTCATGGCAAGAGACCTCCTACTATCAAAAATAGTGCTGGTAGGATCGGCAACACTGAACATGACCATGATGCCGTCCGTCGCAGGAATCCTAGCCTTCTTCAAGAGCCTCAGACCACCACCAAAAATAGCGTCGGCATTCGGCTCATTCGGCTGGGGGGGCGGAGCAGTGAGAGACATAATTAACATGCTTAAGGAAATGAAGTTCAACGTCATCGAGCCCGGGCTTCAATTCAAGTGGGTGCCAAGAGAAGATCAGCTAAAAGAATGCTACGAGTTTGGCAAACAAATAGCCCAAAAAATAAAGTGAACACTCCCCCTCCTTTTTCCTTAGCCGGGCTAAAAGCTATTGAAGCACGCAGGGATCGAATTCGTGGAGGCGTTACTATGAACGTCAGACTGACACTGAAAGTTCCTATAAGCTTGCTTAGTGTGACCGTTGAAACTCACTCGGGAAAGTGACGGTTACCCTGTTTGAAAGGACAAAATTGAGCCCACATGAATAGAGTTAGGCCCCTTCGCGTATTCGAAAGAGTCCGTTAGGGACACCTAGATGCTACTGGGACTGTTCCGGAGAGGCTCGAACCAAAACTGAGGGTTTTCAGAGTGAGAAACTTGTTCAAGAGGTGACATCAACGACACCAGCGCCTACCCCTATAACAGAGATTCAGGAAGAAAATGGAAAAAGCCGCAAGAGTTGTGGGCACACCTTTTTCGGCCCACCCCAGATAAAACTAGTAGAAACAGCATAGATCCAAGGCCAACGACAAAACCGTGAATTCCACACTAGAACTTATGAGAATAAACAGAGACCCGGTAGCGCAAAAAGATGTTTCCGGGCTCCTAGCCACCAGAACGGTAGCTGTGCTCAACTTTGTAAGCTGGCTTGTGGGCGAGGGCGTATTCACACCGGCTGTAGACTCCGCACTCCATTATAAGCTTAGATAGCTGACGGCCACCGAGTTAAACGAGTTCTTAGGGCTAAAGCCACCTATCAAGTGCCCCTCCCCCTTGTTAGAGTTTCTTCTAAGAATGTGGGAGCACTCCAACGCGTTTTCGGTTAGAAACATCAAAAAAGGGGAGGAAGAGGGGTTTTGTCTTTTTTATGATGAGTATGCGACTAAGTAGGTGTCGCCGTCGTCAGCTAGTTCTTGTGGGGCTACGTTGTAGCCGTATTTCCAGCTCCATCCCGGGTTCTGGTCGATGTCTGGCCCGCCCACCGCCTTGTACGCTGCCCACACTAGCTCGCTGCAGTAGTAGCAGCAACCCTCAACCTGTTTGCCTCCAATGTAGGTGAGCCAGATGTAATCGTATGGAAGACCAACCTTGGTCAGGGCCCACTGCACTGCCCTCTGCTTTATGGTATCTGATGTTTTTACTCTGTAGATTGCTGCATCGTTAGCGTTGCGAACCATGCTGACGTCCACAACCCTCACACCGTTCTTCCAAGCCTCGATCATCTTGCCGTTTCCGATGTACATCGCGGCATGCGTGTAGTGGCCCGGCATCACCTTGTCACCTACAATCACTCCTGAGACGAGAATTATGTCCCCCACCCGCAGGAGGCTGAGGTCGAGGTTGTTTCCATCTCCTCCCCAGGTGTCGCCCACCAGTTTTGCCTCTGTGGTTGCCTCTGCGGCTCCGCCCCCGTTGGCTCCGTTGTTGACTAGTGCCAGCATGGCGAGGTTAGCTCCGCCCCCGCTCAGAGTCGCAGCTAGACCCGACGAGAACAGCACGGACACCGCGAACAGCGAAATGCAGAGTATAGCAAAGCCCTCTCTCTTCAATCGTCTCTCCTCCAACCATTAAATCCTTTTACAGTAGGCTACTTTCATCCTCAGGACTTATATATTTTTCTATATATTTCATAGAGAGATGTATTTGAAGGAGTGAAATTTAGAAAACGTAATTTTTGTAGTAGGGAACCTTCTTAAGTGGAATGAAGCCATATTTCTCAGTGAACACGCGGTGAGAATACTAATACTTCTTTCTAAGAGGGTGTCTTTCTTTTATCTTGATAATCCCTTGTAGAAGGAAACTTCAGCCGCAACCACCCTTCAGGCAACTTCTTCCCTAATTATGGCTGGAACAATGCAAACGCAGGCTTCCTTCCAGGCGGGGTAGCAGAAGCACCACTCCCTGAAAAGGCAGAATGAGGCCTTCTTACCGCCCCATGCAACAGCCAAGCGCGCGCCAGGAACATCCCCTACACTGATGAGCGCAGTTGCCTCGTCCTTTAATCCCTTGTGGGGGTCTCGTTGCTTAGAGTGAGGGGACATAAAAAGTTAAATGTTTGTCACCATTAACTTCTTCAGTAGGAGGGAGGAGAAGAGTGATCATTGACTTCCACGTGCACCCATACATTAACAATGGGGACGGGAAAAGTTTCAGCTTGAAGGATTACTGGACCTTGGAGGCTTGCCGCTACGCCTTAAAGTATCTTCGCCTGGGTGTTGGCGTTAGGAAGGTGTGCAGCTACCTTGAGTCGCGTTTGAAGTCTCGTGGAATAAGCTTCTGCGTTTTGTCTGCAGCCGAGCTACGCCTCATCGACATGATAAAAGCCATAGTCGAGCTTCGACCAGACCTCTTCCTTGGCTTCTGCACAGTGGATCCACACGCCTCAGACGTCGACGTCCAGCTTTTGAAGCGTGTCAAGGTTGACGGCTTTAGGGGGTTAAAGGTTCACAGCCTGATGCAGTCCTTCCGCCCTCCGGACGTGCCGAAGCTCTGGGAGACGGCCTCCAAGCTCAGGATACCCGTTTTGGCGCATGGAGGCAAAATATGGATGAACGACCCTGACTACGCTAACCCCGCGTACTATAACGAGGTGCTCGACACGTACCCCTTCACCCTCTTGGTTGCTCACATGGGGGGCAACTACGCGAGAGAAGCCGTGGAGCTGGCGAAACGTTTTGACAGCGTCTACCTTGAAACATCCGGAGCCTCGAAGAAGAGGATAATGTACGCCCTGGAAAACCTTGGTTGTGAGAGGATAGTTTACGGGAGCGACATACCCTACATCCCTTGGGGGGATCCCATAAACGAGATCGAAAAGATCAAGAGTTTGCCAGTAAAGAAATGGGAGAAAGAAAGGATACTTGGAGAGAACGCGAAGGAGATCTTATGCCTCAAGTAGCTCCTCACACTTGGATGAGTTCTAAGTAGAATCCCAGCTCCTCTTCGGTGTCCAAGTACACGTACTTGACCCCCATCACCTCCCCGCCCTCCGACGCCCTGACCCCCTTTTTCTCAAGTTCCTTAAGGATGCCCTCGATGTCTTTCACGAAGAACCCTATGTGGTGTAGTCCCTCACCCCTCTCCTTGATGAAGCGGCTGTGGATGGATTCCCCCTCCACAACCTGTATGAGTTCAAGCTGGACGCTGCCAAGGTTAACCAGGCCAATCTTCAGCCTCGCCGAGCCGTGGGGTATCTCAATGGGGGAGAAGGGGCCTATTCCGAGGCGCTCCAGAGCCTTAGCGGTTCGTTCAAAGTCCTTGACCACCACACCTATCTGGCCGATTTCCGAGAAGGCGGGCTCGCTCACCATAACACCCCAGCATCAAGAAACGCGGGGAAAACATAAAAAGTTCTCTTCCAGAGAGCCGGCTGGGCCCGTTCTCAGAGGGCTACGCGAGCCGGCGGTTACCGTAAAGAATATTAGCCCAACTAGTTTATAACTTAAACTTATGAGGGCGCGTCGGAGGAGATTGCCATGAGCTCTTTCGGAGACCTAATCTACACGCCCGAGAGGGCCTCAGGGGAGGCGGTCAGCAAAATAGAGTCACACACGCCGAAAATAGATGCGCCAGAAAGCGTGAAAGCAGACCAGCCATTCGAAGTAAAAGTCTCAGTCGGCCCCCACCCCAACACCGTCGAGCACTCAATAAGGAGGATCGAAGTATACCTACACGAGGATGGACGCCCATTCAACCCAATACTCCTCGCAAGCGCCACGCTGACACCCGTCTACACGCAGCCAACCCTAAAACTTACGCTAACACTCAAAAAAAGCGGCACACTACACGCCATAGAATACTGCAACCTGCACGGACTATGGGAAGCAAGAAAGAAAATCACGGTAACCTAAACAACCCCATCTTTTTTTAATAGAATGGGCCGCCGTAGTCAGCAGTTTCTTGGCAGAAAGGTTTATATGCTGATTAAACTCCATAGCCTCTTTGATGGAAGAAGAGCTCCTACGCCCTAGAGATGCTGCTAAGATGTTTGGGATATCGGTGAAGACGCTTTGGAAGTGGCAAAAGAAGGGGATAATCAAAGCTGTAAAGCTCCCAACTGGAAAGCTCCGCTACCCGAGGAGCGAGGTAGAAAGGTTATGGAAGTCATTAAAAGCTACAGAATCCCAATAGATGCCCCAAACTGACCGAAGCTTATTATAAGAAGAAAGCTTTCAATGTGATATTTTCCTGCGTTGAGGTCTCGAAGAAAGCTCACTTAAAACTTAAAAGCGAAGACTGGAAAAGGCTCAGAGACGAGTTGCTGAGGGACTGGAAATTTTCGAAGCACTACGTTGACTCTGCGATAGATTCAGTTATTGGTCTCGTTAAGGGATGGGTCATGCTCTATAACAGAGGAGAAGCGGAGAGCAGCTGAAGTAACGAGGAGGACAGTTTATGCTAAGAGTAGTTTGGTCGGCTTTAGGGGGTGGAGCTCTGAAGGTGAGTGTAGAGCCGCATAAAAGGTATCTCGAAGTCGACCTTAACAAGTATCCATGGATTCCAAAAGACTTTGATGGGGTAGGCGGAGCTATCATAACTGAAAACAAACTAATAAAAAGAAAGAAGTTGAGCTAAAAGCTGGGAAGTGGGCTTCTTTCGATGTGAACTTGACAAACGTAACCGCTTTTGTCGATGGAGAAGTCAAGCGCTACGATTTAAGACAGCTATACCACATCCACAGAAGTTACGAGGTCAAAAGGCAGAGA
>JAHAWR010000068.1:0-6605 GCA_018383835.1 Candidatus Jordarchaeia archaeon
GAGGAGAGTTCTGGAGAAATACTCGAACAGAGAGAGGAATAGGGTAAGGGACTTTATTCATAAAGTAGCGAGAGTGATTGCTGAGGCGTTCAAAGGTTACGTTCACGGCTTCGAAGACCTCAACAAGGAAAAAATGTTCAAAAAGTCGAGAACTCACAACAGAAACGTCGCAAAAAGTGATTGGAAAACTATAATTGGTTTGATGAGCTACAAGTCTAGAGTCCGGCTTCTAAGCCCGTACAACTCAACTAAAAAGTGCTCCAGTGGGATGGTTAATGCCCCGAAGGGAGCACTCTACGAGTGTAGGAGCTGTGGGTTAAAAATAGATAGGCAGCTAAATGCATGCGTAAACTTATATCTTCAGGTGGAGGGTCTTTCTCCGTCTCCGAAGCTATTCGTTGGGCTTGTGGGGGGTGGGGTGGGTTTGCCCTGACGGGGGGTGAGGCTGATGTGGGCTCCGATGAACCCGTGAGGAGCTTTAAGGCTCATGAACCCCAAGGACCAAGTATGGATCAACACTTACCCATACTTAGTCTGGAACCCGAAGCGGGCCTCAAGTCTCCTCCTGCAACCTCAATACGTCACCTATAAGCTGTAGCATTTCCCTCACTCCGAGCAGTCCTCTCTCCCCCTTAATTTTCACTAACCCGCTCGACGAGAACATAAACTCGTCAGTCTCTACTTCAAGGAGAGGCCCAGCGGACCAGAAGTTCAGCTCCTGCCGCGACCTAAGCTTCTCAGTTCCCTTAACAACGTTCTCCCCCTCCACGACTACCCTACTCAGCCCCGGAGCCCCCGTTATCTGCCCGTTAAGGAAAACCACCGCCCGCCTGACAACGCTCCGCTCGGCGAGCTCCCTGAGCAGAAAGGGGGGAAACGTTACGGGATCAAGCTCAGCCCCCAAAGCACTTGGAAGTAGCCCCAAAACCCACTTAAGCCGCTCAGCCTCCTCAACGAGGAGCAAGCCGTCGCCCACTATGGATTTCAGGTGGCAAACCCTGCGGATTAACCTGGCCCCATCCCGCTCTCCAACCAGCTCCTCCCTCTCAAACCTGTAAAAGACATATAACATCCCGCCGGCGCTCAGAGCCCTAAAGTAGCCCACACCCGCCTCTCCCCCCGCCCTCCTACTCAGCTCCCTGTTAAGCCTTCGCTCCACTGTTCCAGCTCTAAGCGTGCCACCCGGACGCTGAAATCTGTAGGCGCGCCAAAAAGTAGACGGGAGGCTCCGCTCCAAGTCGAGAACAGCCAAGAGGTCCTCAAGCCTAACCGGCGTCAACCCAGCCTCCCAGATTCTCCTAAAAGCCTCCTCCCTATCCTTAACTCCCCTGACACTAATCCCCCAGCTAGACATCAGATGGAGGATGCTACCAAGCTCCAGCTCCTCCAACACCCGTCTAAGCGCCTTCCTGTCAGCCCTCATAATCAGCCTCCTCGGGCGGCAAGGCGCTACTCGCCGATTATCTGGAGTATTAGCTCCCTCTCCCTAGGCCTAACATCCAGCTCAATGAAAACTATTTGCTGCCACGTTCCGAGCTGAAGCCTTCCGTCCTCAAAGGGAACGGTTAGGCTAGGGCCAATTAGGGCAGCCCTACAATGACTGTGCCCGTTCCAGTCATGCCACCTCAAGTGGTGCTCGTAATCTTCTCCCCTCGGCGCTACCCTATCAAGCATCCTCGGGAAATCCTTAAGGAGCCCGGGCTCGTACTCGATGGTCGTAACAGCACCTGTGGAGCCGGGAACAAACACGGTCACGATCCCCCTCCTCAACCCCGACTCCTCCACAACCCCTTGAACTAGGCGCGTCACGTCCACCATGTCGACCTCCCCCTTGGTAGAGAACCTGACACGCCTCGAAACCACAGCCAAGCAACCACCCTCCAGCAACAACACCACAACACTAAATAACCGGCAAAACAGAAAAAGTTTCTCCTATATAATTGCAGATGGGCTGAAGCGCCAGCGCATGGCTGAAGCATATTTTTTAACGGTCTCCAACATTTCTCATAATTTTTCATCAACAACTGGAAAATCATAAAAAAATAAAGAATTATGATATTAAAGAAATAACTTGTTTATGTCCTGCTTAACGAAAATGCGAAAAATTTTTAAAATATTCTCCATTTAGTGAAGTATTGATAATGACATGGTGGCATTTTATGGAGTCAGCATCACCTCATGAAATTGTAGCAATGAAAATCGTCGATGTTATTGAATTTCTCAAGTCGAAGCAGGGTTACCTCTACTTTGAAGGCCTCGTCGAGGCGGTGCTACGTGAGTTCAACTCTGAGAGCGTCGGCGGGATTGTGAAGGAATTTCTCGAAAATCCCAGGGAGTCGTATAAGCGGCTAGTTAAGGCGCTCGGGGGGCTTGAGTGCACAGCTAAAGCGCTGCTAATCTGCATTCTGGGGGAGCTGGTTAAGAGATACGCGCCCAAGGCTGACGTAGTGAAGATCATTAAAGCCATAGAAAGCGGAAATAACAAGTTTATCAGAGATTGCACTAACTCATTCGTCAAAAAACTGGCAGCTGAAGCTAAACAGCAATCTCCCGTCTAAGTGCCCCACAACGCTTTTTCGGGGCACCCCCGCTGCCGGACTCATCCCTTTACCATATGGGATTTCCTCTCCTGGATGAAGGGGTATGCTGGTTTTTGGCTCATGCTGGTGTTTAGTTTCACTCACAAGCCCATTGAACTTTTTCCTTTTAACCCCTTCTTGCTAGCGGTGTGTTGGCCCCCCCTTGCGACCGATGTGTTTATTGGCTGGTTTCTGGAGGTGTGTTTCGGTGTGGATACCTAAAGGCGTGGAGGGAAATGTTTTCTGTGGAAAAGCTTAAGTGGGCGCTGTAGTTTCCTGCTTCGAGTAGTGGCGGAGTAGTGGTGGCTTGCGTTGGAGCGTTTCGGATGATGCTTTCGTCAGCGAGGGAGGTAGCTTGGCGGGCTCTGCTGTGAAGGGGGGTGCCATTTTCTTCTTCTCCGACTGTGCCGTTTCGGCCTCGCTTGTGGTTACTCCACTTTTCGCTAGGTCTCTTGGGGCTTCGAACCTCGAGATAGGGCTGATAGGGGCAGTCTACGGCCTGTCGCTGCTCGTCTCGTCGTATCTTTCAGGTTGGGCTTCGGATGTTTTCGGGAGAGAGAGGCTGCTTAGGGCAAGCTTGGCTGTGGCGGCCCTTACGTTTCCGCTGCAAGCGTTCTCCTCCACCCCGCTCCACTTCCTCCTAGTTAGGGGTGTGGCTGGCTTTTGCTCCGGAGTGTACCCCACGATCTTGGCGGCGCAGGGATACGAGGAGAGTGGGCGCCTCGGCCGCATCATCTCCTTCGGCGCCCTCGGGTGGGGGATTGGCAGCCTATTCATATCTTTTACATACCTTTACAGGGATGTCTTCATAGCCTCCGGTGCCCTCTTCCTGGCGGGATTCCTCGTCTCCCTAAAAATGGAGATTAGGGATACTAGGCTGAGCGTCCCGCTATTTCCAAGAGACGTGATAAAGCGGGGCTTGCCCGTCTACGTCTCTTTTCTGCTGAGGCACACTGGGGCGAACGCCGTCTGGGCGATCTTCCCCCTATTCCTGGAGGAGATCGGAGCCGGCAGCTTCTGGATTGGGGTGATATACGCCACAAACACGTTTGCCCAGTTCTTCATAATGCCACTCATAGACAGGTTCAAGAGCAGCCGCCTCGTCGCCTGGGGCCTGATCTTCTCCCTGCTGACCTTCACCGTCTACCTCGCCTCAGGAAGCTACGTCCACGTCCTCCCAGCCCAGCTGCTACTCGCACTCTCATGGTCCCTCCTCTACATAGGATCCTTAACGTACGTCGCCGAGAGGGGGAGCGAGAGGGGGACGGCGGTAGGAGTCCTAGAGATGGTTAGAGGCGTGGCGACCACCATCGGGCCATTCTTCGGTGGGGCGGTAAGCCAAGTCTACGGCTACAGGTCGACGATAATGTTCGCCGTTGCAGGGTGCGTAGCGGCCCTCGCACTATTCCTCACATTCACCATCCGAGAAAGGGGGAGCATGCATTCTCCACCAATTAACCTTCAAGCAGCCTCCTGAACGTCGCCATGTCCTCCTCGAGTAGCATCAAGTTTCCCGGGTTATAGAGTGCTGATGCCGGGTGCAGCGTCGGGAGAAATGTTCTCCCCTCCCTCACCAGAGGCTTACCCCTAACGGACGTGACGGAGCACCCCTCACCCAGCATGGCTCTGATGGCGACCCTTCCAAGAAGCACCACCAGCCTAGGTTTAACCGCCTCAAGCTGTCCCAGAAGGTACTCCCTGCAAGCCTCAACCTCGCTCCTCCTCGGAGGCCTGTTACCGGGGGGCCTACACTTGACGACATTTGTTATGTAAACCATCCTCCTGTCAACCCCAACTCTTGAAAGTAGCTCGTCGAGTAGCTTTCCCGCCCGGCCGACAAATGGCCTCCCCTGCGCGTCCTCCTCCCTCCCGGGAGCCTCGCCAACCATCATTACTCGCAGTCCAACTCTGCCTTCTCCGAAGACAACCCTCCTCCGGGTGGCGGACAATGGACACTTAGTGCACCCTTCAGCCTTGGCTCTGAGCTCATCCAGCATCCTGAGGGCGCGCGCCTCATCCTCCACGGTCGCCCCTCCATAACCGGCTGGTGCCCCAACCGAGAAAGCCATTACCAGCCGTGAAGACCACTATCAAAACATTTATTTCCAAGAATTTATCTCTTAGTAGTGTTTTTCGACGAAAATGGGCTGAAGAGTGAGAGATTGGCTTGGCTCATGCGGTTGCTGAAGTTCGCCAGCTTCCTAGCTGTGTCATCGGTGTTCGTCTACACTATGCTCGGAGTCTTCTTCCTTCTGCCGCCGAGCATCCAAGTGGTTCCCTCCCCGTTCGAGCCTCAAACCGTAGACACAAGCGGGGGCGCACTAAACGTCACCTTCCCAGTAATAGTAATTAACTCGGGATTCTCCCCCATAGAAAACGTCCTAATACACTTCAAGATGGTGAACGACGCCGGGGAACCGATGGCCGAAGTCTCACGAATAACAACGATGATCCCCGCCAAGTCAGCCATCCCTCTAAAAGTCTCATTTTACACCAACTTCTCACAGCTGGTAACCGAAGCCGTAACAAAATTCATGAGTGGAAGCGTCTACTTCCAGTATGAGGCAATCGTATGTTTCAGCTACCTCCACTCAAGAGTCGGCTTCGCAGGCACGATCAAAATCCCACTAGAAATAGGCTCCCCAATGTACAACTTCACCATAACAGAATTCAAAACATTTGACACCAATAAAATTAATGTAACCTTCTCTTCCGCAGACCTATAAGTGGTTCCCTCCCCGTTCGAGCCTCAAACCGTAGACACAAGCGGGGGCGCACTAAACGTCACCTTCCCAGTAATAGTAATTAACTCGGGATTCTCCCCCATAGAAAACGTCCTAATACACTTCAAGATGGTGAACGACGCCGGGGAACCGATGGCCGAAGTCTCACGAATAACAACGATGATCCCCGCCAAGTCAGCCATCCCTCTAAAAGTCTCATTTTACACCAACTTCTCACAGCTGGTAACCGAAGCCGTAACAAAATTCATGAGTGGAAGCGTCTACTTCCAGTATGAGGCAATCGTATGTTTCAGCTACCTCCACTCAAGAGTCGGCTTCGCAGGCACGATCAAAATCCCACTAGAAATAGGCTCCCCAATGTACAACTTCACCATAACAGAATTCAAAACATTTGACACCAATAAAATTAATGTAACCTTCTCTTTCACGAACAAGTTCCAGATATACCAGTTAGAGTTCACCTCCTACATACTCGACCCTGACGGAGACATGATAACAGACAACGTTTCTTACTCGGGAACGGTTCCACTCGGAGACTTCAACGCCACCCTAACCTACACGATAACGGCGCCTCCCTCCCCGTCTTCGGGGAACTACACTGTGGTTTTCAACTTTACCAAGCCGTTCGCCTTCGTTTGGCCCGTGAAGTATAATGTTCCGTGAGGGGTGGTTATGGGGGCTACTAAGGCTGTCGTTAAGGGCTTCATCTTTATGCTTTCCGGCATTCTGGGTTACGTGGTTGTGCCCCTGTGGCTCATTGACTTCGCTCAGCAGATCCTGTTGGGGTTGGGTGTGTTCTACCCGTTTAACCCCGTTCCGGTGGTGCTTTTCGGTGTTCCGGCTGCGGGTGCGCTCTTCTTGTTAGGGTTCTTTAGGGGTGAGTGTGTGGGTCACGGGCTGGCGGGTGTGGCTAGGAGCCTTGCTACTTCGCTGTGGGTTGCATCTTTCCCGGGGCTGCTCCTCGTCAACATCTTCTACCCCATGGAGCTATTCGTGCGGGGGGTTGGTGTAGTGGCGGTCTTAGACTTTAAGGGTATCGTAATGCTTCTGGCTTACGTCGTGGCGGCGACCGCCCTTATATACGTCGTCGAGGTGGCCATAGGTCTGCGGAAGAAAGAGTACTTTGTCTACGCGTAAAATGGTGGCGAGTCCGAAGCTTAGCTTCCCCTTCTACTTTTTCCTTTTTCATGCGGGGGGTGGCTGGCTGCGGTAAGCCTTTAAGGTTCATGCCGTAATCGTGTTCTTGGTGGTCTTTTTGGGCTCTGTGGGCTACGATTTCCCC
>JAHAWR010000068.1:6626-8650 GCA_018383835.1 Candidatus Jordarchaeia archaeon
GCTGAGAGCGTTCTTTTGAGGGCTACCCGGGGCTGCCCGTGGAACAGGTGTGCCTTCTGTGTCATGTATAAGGGGATGCGGTTCTCGCGTAGGCCGCTTGAGGAAATTAAGAGGGACATAGTGGCTGCTAGAAGCATTTTTGGTCCGCGCCCGACGATGTTTATTGGGGACAGCAACTCTCTCGTGATGAAGACTGAGGAACTGGTTGAGGTTTTGAGGTTCGCCCGCGAGGTGTTTCCGGGGCTGAAGAGGATAACGAGCTATGCTAGGGCTAAGACCATACTTCACAAGCCACTGGACGACTTAGTGGCACTAAGGGAGGCGGGGTTGACTAGGCTACACGTGGGGCTCGAGACCGGCGACGACCAGCTCTTAAAGTACATGTGTAAGGGTGCTACGGCGGTCGAGATGGTGGAGGCTGGAAGGAAGGCTATGGAGGCGGGTTTCGAGCTCACAGAGTACGTTATCCTCGGTTTAGGTGGGAGGGACCGGTGGGAGAGACACGCCTCGGAGACTGCTAAGGCGCTGAACAGAATAAATCCAACGTTCATAAGGGTTCGAACCCTTGTCCCGATCCCCGGAACCCCCCTCTACGAGAAGGTTGCCTGCGGAGAGTTCAAGGTCTCCTCCCCACTTGAAGTGTTAAAGGAGACCAGGCTCCTGATAGAGAGGCTCAACGTCTCAAGCTGGTTCCTGAGCGACCACGTGTCCAACTACCTTCCAGTGAACGGAAAGCTGCCGGACGAAAAAGAAGACCTACTAAGCTTCCTAGACCTCCACATAGACATACTGGAGTCAGACCCCGAACTAGGGCGCAGACTCCTCCAGCCGGAACACCTTAGACAGCGCCTCTAAACGCAACAACGAAAAATCAGCCACTAGCATCCAATCCCAACACTTAAACCATCCGGCCTAGTTGCACCTCCCATGCAAGGCAGCAGTGACCGATGATCTTTCCGCATCACGCCAGAAGGTGCATGACGCTAGACGATCAGGTGAAAGCCGGAAATCACCGTTGGGCTTGTTTTTCAGCTAGGATTTTTATCTCTTTAAGGTCCTCGAACATCCTCTGCTGGAACTCGTTAAACAACTCAAACCTCATTTTTGTCTCCTTTGCCAGCGTCATCAAGATGGCGCTTTCAAACACTTCTGCGACCTTGGCGAAGTAGTGTAGTCTCTCCATCTGCCTCCTACTCACGTCGGCCGCCTCGTTTAGCTCTATCATCGCCCGCGAGGCGGCGAAGGCAACGTCTCTCGGAGGTAGCTCCTCGGGAACTATCTCCTCAACATTCCTCCCCTGAATGGCTTCCCTCAGCCTATCCAAGCCGTACTCGGCGTCCCCCCAGACCATGGAGAGAACAAACTGCAAGTAGCTCACAGTAGCTTCATGGCTTTCCCTCCACTTTTCCAAGAACTCCTCGGTTCTTCTCGACAGCTCCTCGATGAAGCTGAATATTTCGCCCTCCTTCTCGACGCGAAGCCTAGATTTTATTTGGCTGAACGCCTCCTCGACGCTCTTCACGAAGGGCATCAAGGCTTCGAGCGCGTCTTTCACCGATTCGACTATATCCTCAGCGCTCCCGCTTTCAGCTTTCGCTACGAGGGTGCCCAAGTGTTCTACGCACCCATCCCAGCAGCTGACCTGCGCCCTGATGCTGGAGATTAGCTTCGGCAAAAACTTGGATTCAAGCTCTATCGCCTCCAGCTCTAGCTCGCTGAGGGGGAGTCCCTTAAGGGTCATGTCTATTGGGGGTGCGAGGGCGTTCACCGTCGACCTCACGTGAAACCTCAGGAAGAATGCGTCAACCACGCCTACTCTCGCCCCGCCGAGGAGGCCGCCCTCCCTTAGGACGTCGTGGTAGGCGTCCTCCAGCCCTATACCATGGAGCAAGTCGGCGAAAAGCCTTCTAACAGTAAAGCACACGGAGACATACTCTGCCAAGAAGTCTAGTAGTGAGTGAATCTTCTCAACGTAGCCCACAAGCAACTCGTGCAAGCGCCCCCCCAAAAAGTTTCCATAAATC
>JAHAWR010000073.1:0-147 GCA_018383835.1 Candidatus Jordarchaeia archaeon
AAGAGCTCCACCCCTTTTTTGGTTCCCTTGCGGGGGATGGCGACTGGCATCCTCGTCGAGTTTGAGGAGGGTGAGAAGAGCTTTGACAACTTTATGAATCCCAGTACTTTTCTGAGGATTTATTCATGGAACTCACTCGCCCCAGAA
>JAHAWR010000073.1:208-8032 GCA_018383835.1 Candidatus Jordarchaeia archaeon
TAAAGTCGGGGGTTCTTGCTTCTAAGGGTGTTCGTCGATTGGTTGCCCACTGCCCTTCCGGATCCCATTTCGTTTTTTCCCACCTTAGAGGCGGAGGGTGTCCACTAGCCAGTTACTCTTCACGATGGGGTTTGCAACGCCATGCACCGCCTTCAAAAACGCCCAATCCCACTTGGAGCCCCAAAAAAGGGGTGGAGCTCTTCAAGCGCATTTGCTGTACTTTGCAGTGCTACCGTTTTATCTTTTCTGTTGGTAGCGTGTCGAGCTCATTTATTATGTCGATGAACATTCTTGCTAGTGGTAGAAGCTGGTTCTTTGCAACTTTGTCCGGGGTGTCCGTAACGTCAAAGAGGTACATTGGGCCGCTTATCAGGCTGTATATGGGGACCCCGCTCTTCCAGAAGAGGTGAGCGTCCGTGGGAACGTCTATCGGGGTCGTCGTTGGCAGTATGAGTATGCGCTCAACGTTGTTTTTAACTATCGCTTTCTTAGCTATTTCCACTAGTGCGGGGTTGTCCGTCGTGAAGAGCCCCCTCGGCTCCACATCCCCCGTCACGACTGCGACCCCGTCCTTCTCCAAGCACTCTTTGGCGACGTGCTCCACTGCTATGTCCACCAGAGCCTTCGCCACGATGTCCTCCCTGTGGGTCTCTATGAATGCCTTCTGCCCTACGCCCTCGGCGCCCCCGTAGAAGTGTCCGGCGGTGAAGAGGAACACGAGGCTCCTCTTGGTTCGCCTACCGAGCTTCGCGAAGTACTTGGCTATGGCGAGGACGACGGCGCAGCCTGAGGCGTCCTCGACGGCGCTCTGGAATGGGCCATCGTGGTGGCAGTGGACGATTATGAACTCGTCCGTCTCCCCGGGGAGCACCCCGTAGACGTTGTGGGTCACCGCTGGCCTAACTTCGGCCTCGAGAACCATCCTAGCCTTCACCCTCCCTCTGCCCAGCATTTCCTTCAGCTTCGCCCCGGTTTCTCTGCTCACCCATAAGCCCGGCATGGGCCTCATGACGCCATCGTAGGGAGCGTAGTATGTGAGCTCCTTCCCGAACTTGGGGTAGTCCTCTAGCACGCCGATAAATCCCGCTGCCCCGCGCTCACGCGCCATCTCGTAAGCGTCGTATCCTCCCTCTATGAGACCCATGCCCATGCAGTTGAGCCGTATCCAGGTTGCGGGGTGCACCCAGTCAGGCGTAATGGTCTCCCTCGGATCATGCGTGAAGTAGGCGATTGAGCGAAGAAGGGAGACGGGGAGGGGGAGGAACCTGACGCTGACCACAACTATTTTTCCGTCCACGTTGACCTTCTCAAAGTTCTCGGCGCGCCCCTCACCGACATAGACGAGCTCGCCCTCCAACCCGCCGGTTGGGGCAGTGTAGGGGACATAGAAGCATGGCAGCCGCTCAGGCCTCTTTCCCTCCAGCCACACGTCCAAGCTCCAGCGCTTAGCCAGCCAAAGGGTTATGTCTATCGGCTCCACCCGCACGTCCTTGAACCCGAACTCGGCAAGTTTGTCGCGGAGATACCCTTCAGCCTTGAGGTCTCCCTCACTACCCGGAACTCTGCTCCCAAGAGAGTAGAGGTCGAGAACCCACTGGAAAACCTCGTCTTCAGACGGAAGAAAACTGGAAGCCAAAACAAGCCACCTCCTCTCCTTACCTTTAAGGAGTTAGTCTCAACTTTAAAATGTTTTCCGGTCAGACGCGTGAGAAAAACGAAAAAAGGGAAAATAGTTCAAAGGTAAACACGCTTTCCTGAGGGAAGACTATGCCTAATGGCTTCAGAGAGAGGCTTTAGACTAGTGGAGGAACAGGGCACAACCCGGAGGCAAGCGGCGAAGGACACCGAGATAGGGGAGTACAGGTGGCAGCCCCCCTCTGCCACTAAGTGGCCGAGAACACATTGAAAGCGCTGTAAATGGGGATCACGGCCCGAGGCTCCATGACCCGCTTTTGGGCGGCGGTTGAGGCGAGGAGGTTATAAGGGAGACGAAGCTCCTCAACCATACTACACCATTGCAAGATACCCGTAATGCAGCCAACGCCGTCCCGGGGGCGAGCTCTGGGGCTCCTTCACAGTTCCCCTCAACCTCCAGAACAGAGGGGAAGTGCAGGGAGCGGAGGGCCACGGTGACGAGGCGCTCGAAAGGAGGGAATCAGGAGCTGTAGCTGAGCCGGCTACCTCGGCTTAAACGCCAAAACGCACTTCTCCTTCCTGACCACGCTCGCCACGAACCCGGCTCTTTCGAGTCTGGCGGCGACGCCCTTAGCCAGGTCCTTCCCGCGTATGAGCTGACCGGGCGAGCCAACGTAGTGGAAGAGGGCTCCGCCCGGCTTGAGCACCCTGAAAAGTTCCCTATAAAACTCCTGGGAGTATAGCTCGCCGGCGAGGCCGAAGCGGGGAGGGTCGTGGAGAATCCTGTCGAACGAGCAGTCCTCAAGCTCCCCGACAACATCGATGGCGTCCCCATGGATCACCGTAGCCTTCTCGAGCCCACGCGACCACGGGTTATACTCCGCAAACCTCAAAACAGTCTCAGACCTCTCAACACTCATAACCACGGCACCCCTACGCAGAGAATGAATAGCAGTGTAGCCCAAACCGGTGCACACGTCCAGAACCCTCTCACCACGCCTAACCCCCAGCACCCTAACCTTCCGCCTCGAATCCTCCCAAGGAGTCAAACCCAAAACCCGGTGCATGTAAACCCCATTCACCTGAAGCGTAGGAGCAGAGCCCTCAACCACACACCTAAGCTTATAGTACGAGCCCTCCACCGGGTTCCACTCCTCAAGCAGCCTAACCCCACCATCCTCAACAACGCAAACAGAGCCATCACACCTCCCAGCAAACTCGCGCAACACACCAACATCAACAGCAACCCCACCCGGCAGAAAAGCCACACCCCCCTCAACCCTAACCACACCAACACTCAAACCAAGATCCAAACTAACCTCAACCAAACCCTCCCCACACGCAACCCGCCCAGCACCCCAACAAGACAAAACAGGCAAACCCCTAAAGCGAAAAACCCAAACCCTCAAACCCAACACCACACCAGCCACAAAAAACACCAAAACACGAAAATATCTACTTTACGCAGGAACATGAAAAACAATGGCAAAAAACACCGGAAAACCAGAAAAAAGAGTGAAAAGGTGGGGTAGCCTAGGCAACCTGCCCCTACTCACTTCCAAGGCCAGTGATTGAACGACTCGTATATCAGAAGCCACATGATGCCACCGAGCACAAACCAGCCAAGCACACAGGACACAGCTAACTGCTGCATCGACGCCTGAACCTCCATGAACGTAGACATCCCCGACATCAAAAGCACCGGCACAGCCATATCCGCCGGCACTCCCGGCGGCAACCAGTATCTGAGCACCAACGTGGGTATTGTGGAGACTACTTCTGCGAGCATGGCGTAACCCATCCATGCGTAGTAGGCTAGTGTTTGCAGTCCTGAGGCCCCTGCAACCGCGCCTGTTAATGAGAGCGCCATCGCCATGGACGGCGTGCCCAGCACGACGAGGAACACTATGACGCCAACTATGACTGCAACTATCAACGCCAGTATTCTGCCCTTGAGGCCCTTACCCTCGAACCAGTGCATCTTGAATGGCAACTCAATTATCAGTATGGCAAGCACTATGCAGAGCAGGAGCGCTGTCACATTAGCAGGAGACCTTATCGACATAGTCAACGGAACCACTAGGTCAACCGCTGGTAGTCCGCCAATAGCGGTGGTGGTTCCTAGGTAGTATTCGAAGACGTGTGGTGCTGTACCTATAATTGGCGTAAGGGCAAGCCAGAGTATTACGCCGATTATTATTCCTGTTATAATGTTTAGTATTCCCTTTATGGGTTGAGCTCTGCCTTCGTATGGTCTGACTAGTCCTACGATGCTGAAGCCTGCTATTACGGCGACGAGTAGGGATATCCAGTGGTCGTAGTGGTTGAATGGTGCGAGTGGCTGGAGCAGCGTGGTGAAGAGGTCGCCGCCGGGCAGGTACATTTCGAAGAACGTTGCTCCACCCCAGGCTAGCGAGTTGAAGATCCAGTAGAGTATGCCCGCTATTATCCAGGAGATCACAGTGTATATGGCGCCTCTTGCTAGTGGGTGCATTGTGGCTTTCTTTGGTACTATGGGCCAGTATTCGAGCTGCGTCGCCCATATTGGGAAGACTAGGAAGCCGCAGGTGCCCAGCAGTAGCATTTCGTAGCCCTTGAAGCCCATGGCTCCGAGGACGTAGAATGTTAGGAAGGCTAGGATTAGTGAGAGGGCTGCCGTGATCAGACCGGTTCTGGGCTGCTTCGGTGGCGCTGTGACTTGGAATGGCCTGCAAAGGACGCCGATGACTATGAACCAGACGATGCCGAAGACCATTACCGATATCCAGTCGAGCGGGTATCCCAACGGATTAAGGATGACTGTGGTTGCGCCTCTCAGGGCTAGGGCTGGTGCTAGGAGGGCTGCAAGCTCCCCGCCGACGCCGAGCTCCGGCAGCACCGCGTGGAGGACGTAGGCGTCCATTACTACTAGTCTTGATAGCAGGCCTCCTATGGGGTTGAAGAATACTATGTACATTATGAAGGCGACGGAGTATATTGTGAGTAGGGACAGTAGTCCGAGCCAGGGTTGCTTGAACTTTCCTGCCTCCTCTCCCGCCATTCTGAATTCCTCCTCTTCGAAAAAGTTTGTATACAAGAGGTCTTTGAGTTCTTATTTAAATTTAACGCTTATTATGAGCCGAGTATTCGACAAATGTCTATTTTTCGCCCTTCTATCATCAATTTACGAAAAAGGAGGCACCATTAGATAAAAAATTGTTTTAGAATGCGAAGAGGGGCTTATGTTTGTTCGGTCTGCTGGGCTTCCTCGTCGTGGTGGGTGTTGTTTTCTCTCCCTTTGGGGTTCCTGTTTGGGTGCCGTTGGCTGTTTGGGCTAGGCTGACGTCAGGTCGGCTGGTGGGTTTGTTTCTTGAAACAGCTGGAGTGCTGTTGACGTGGGTCTTCGACTTCGCGGTTCGAGCTGTTTAGGAAAGGTGCGCTTAGGGGAGATTCTGGGGGTTGAGTGTGTCTGCACCAAGGGGCTGGGAGGTTACTGGAGGGGCGGGTGTGAGAGGTATATATTGAAGGCTGAGGAAGAAAGTTTTCGGGGGCTTCTCGACGTTGTGATAGGGGGTTGCGGTTTTTTGTTTGAAGAGGCTTGTTCTTTAGGCGTCAATAGTGAGGTTTGTAGCGGACAGGTTGGCTTGTAGGGGATAACTGTTGTACGTGTTATTAATGGGGGTATGGGTGCGCCGGGTAGGGATGGATGGTTTGGGTTGCGGAGCTGGCTGTCGTGCATGGTTGCTTTAAGTTGTTCTTGGTATGCCTAGGATTGACTTCACCATGTTTTCTCTTGCCCACTCTTTCCCGCTCACGAACTCCATTATTAGGGCGACTTGGGGTGGGTTGGGGAAGATGCGCTCCACAATCTCTTCTACGCTTAGACCCTCCCCGTGCATTTCCTCAACGTGTTCTTTAAGGCTTTTCAGGTATGAGAGGTAGGCTTCGACTTCCCGCCTGCTCATTGGTCCGGGGCCGCCGAAGGCCACTTCGAAGTCCTTTTTGAGGGTGTTCTCGAGGGACTTTATGGTCTCGTTTACTTCTTCCTCTCTCATCCAGACCACTTGCCTGTCCGATATTGCTAGGTCCCCGCTGAAGAGGAATCCGTCAGCTAGGAATGAGATGTGGTCGAATGTGTGGCCGGGCGTCTCGATCACTTCTACATCCACTCCGCCGAGGCTCATGAACTTGTCTAGGGGCTCTGCCTCAACGAGCTCGGGTTGCCCCCAGACCACCCTTCTGTATTGGGGTATCTGGGGTGGCGTCTTAAGGAGGGGGATAGTTTTCTCGGAGGCGAGAACCCTGGCACCTCTAGCCTTGAGTGCTGGGGCTGCCCCCACGTGGTCCTCGTGGTAGTGGGTTACTAGCACGGCCTTGACATTCTTGAGTGCGTTGGCGACTTCGCCCGCAATGTTGGGGCAGCCGCAGTCGAACACTATGTCCCTGTGCTGGTAGAAGTGAGTCCAGTAGAGAACTCTTCCCTCCACTTCTGTCCCACACCTAAATACTCTGACACCGTTAACCAGTCTACTGATTATCATTCGGCATCCTCCAAACACCCTACGTTACTCACAATCTTCCCCTTTCCTGCAGCACCACTTGAAATTAACGGCCGGTTGAATAAGTTTGGGGGCTTATTTTAGGGGGAAGGACTTTAGCAGAAGCGGTTGGACGAAGCCGATCCACCCTTCCCCCTTTGGAGCTAAGGTTCATCATGGGTTTTTAACTTTCAGTGTACATGAAAAACATAAAGGGCATGGTGTTGAGGCCCCTTTGACGAGGGGGTGGAGAGGAGCTGCTGTGGTTGGCGGTTATCATCCCCTCGCGTCCCTGAAGCGCTTGTACCTGTACATTTTAGATATCGTCTTCACGGCTCCTTGAAGCGAGGAGAAGACTGGGAATCCTGCATCCTGGAAGAACTTCGCCATTGCAAGCTCTGTCTCGTGGTAGTAGCTGGAGTTCACAACTATGAAGACTGGCTTGTCGTGCTCCTCCACAACGTGTCTGCAGGACTCTATGGCTGTCTCGGCCATATCTTTCCTCCTGTCAAGCCCTCCCCTAGCATAGACGTGGAAGTTTTCGGGTTGGAGCTCTATGATTATGCTGTGAATTCTTCTGTCTGAGGCGGCGGCGTCCAGCGCATCCATCATTTTCCCCCTCGCGAAGGCCATCCACGCGTCCAGAGGGTTCTTAACGCTTGACCCGGCCACCGGGATGAAGCCCCTAAGCCTCCTCTGGGTTTCCTCCTCGAACTCCGGAACCCTCAACCCGTACCTGGCGCACACGTCCGCGTAGACCACGCTTGAGCCACCCGAGTTAGTCATTATTGCGACACCTTCACCATGGGGGAGATTAGCGTACATGAAGCCGACAGCCAAGTCGAGGAGGTCTTCAAAGAATTCGACCTGTATAACGCCCGTCTGCCTGCAGATGCCATCCCAAACCCTAGCCGACCCAGCTAGGGAGCCGGTGTGGAACGCCGCAGCCCTAGCTCCCTCCTCGCTCACGCCCCCCTTAAGTATGGCGACGGGCTTCTTCATGCATGTCTCCTTCAGCAGCTCCAGGAGCCCGTCGGTCTTCTTGAATCCCTCCACGTACCCCAATATAATGCTCGTCTTAGGGTCGTCCTTAAGGTATTCGAGGAAGTCCACGAAGTCGAGGTCGCACGCGTTGCCGTAGCTCACAACCTTGCTGAACCTCACATTCCTTAGGCGCGCGTTCGCAACTAAGTTTACGGCCCTCCCCCCGCTCTGCGAGATGAAAGCCACTGGGCCGGGCTCGCTGGGCTGGTCGTTGGCGAACCTCAACCCAGACTCCGGACAGTAGACCCCCATGCAGTTCGGGCCTATAACCCTGAAGCCGCTGCGCCTAGCTATCTCGGCAACCCTCTCCTCCAGCATCCTCCCCTCAGCTGTTCCAGTCTCGCTAAAGCCGGAGGTGAAGATGTGGACAGCCCTCACCCCCTTCCTGGCACATTCGAGCAGGACGTCAGGCGTCTGAGCCGCCGGGACAGCGACCACCACATAGTCGACCCTTTCAGGTATGTCCATCAGGCTCGGGTAACTTTTAAGCCCCAGAACCTCCTCGTAGTTGGGGTTAACCACGAAAACCTTGAGTAGCCCGGCCTCAACCATCGCCTCCACATAGTACCTCACGTTCCTCTCGGAGGCACCAACAACCGCGACACTCTCCGGGTAAAAAACACGGCTA
>JAHAWR010000072.1 GCA_018383835.1 Candidatus Jordarchaeia archaeon
GAGGACGAGACAGGTGAGGCGCCGGCAGTAGCATGGGGCGAAGCCGCATCCAAACTCGAGAAAATTTCCCCTGGAGAGAAGCTCAGGATAAAGGGCTGCTACAGCAAGATCAACACTAAAGGAGAAACGGAGATACATGTGGGAGAGGGAGCAACCATAGAGGTGGAAAAGTGAACCCCCCTCTCACGCCCCGGGAACCAGCTTAAGGAGCAAAGGGCTTAGCTCTGCCGTTACGCTTCACCTAAGCCCCTAGAAAATTGTGCCGGTGGCTGCCTCAAAGACTAGGCGATGCCTGAGGGCCCGGCGGCAACCTATTTACATTGGTATTGGTAACTAGAGGAAGCGTGGGAGATTAAGTGGAAATGTTTTTCCACTTTAGCCCATTTTGGAGGGGGTGAGGGCCGAGACTCCAGGGTAAGCCTTCTTATGCTAGTGTGCACCTTCACGTAAACGTGAGCCCCTACTGGGTCGGATTGCGTTTCCCAGTTAATGGCTGTAGTTCGCTTTTCGTTTTTCATGAACCTCCTATGGAACGCTGGTGTAGTTTGCCGCTACTCAGTGTGGTTGGGTCTCGGCGGGGATAGAAAACGAATGGAAAGTGATTTTAGGCTGGTGTTTTTTGTTGAGGATGGGTGGTAGGTTGAACTCCTATGAGCGGGTTGTGTCTACACTGAGGGGCGGTGGGGACATCGATTTCATACCTTGCGTTAACTTTTCCTCGACTTGCACACGGGAATTCATGGAGCGTACTGGAGCGTGGTGGCCTGAGGCTCACAGGGACCCTGTTAAGATGGCGAGGCTTGGAGCTGCGGCCCACAGGCTCTGCGGCTTGGACAACATCACCGTCCCATTCGATACGCTGGTTGAAGCCGAGGTCTTCGGCGTCCCCGTCGACTTCCATGAAAGGTACTTGGCGTGGCCGAGCGCCAAGCAGCCTGTTCTGAGGCGTGTTGTCCCGCCTATACCTCCAGGGGACGTGGCGGGCTCCGGTAGGGTTCCTGTTGTGGCTGAGGCTGTGAGAGTGCTGAAGGAGGAGTTTGATGGCGTGGCGCCCGTGAATGTCACTGTCGTCCCCCCATTCACCAGCATGAGCTACTACGTCTTCGACCACTCCTCCTTCATGTCTACCCTGGAAAGAGACCCGGAGGCTGTGAAGGAGGTTTTAGATGAAGTTGTCGACGTATACGTCGAGATAGTGGACGTGTACGTTGAGGCTGGAGCGGACATAGTCACGTTTTACGAGATGGGTGGTTCGGCGAGCACGCTACCCCCCCTGCTCTTCGATGAGCTCGTAGCCCCATACGTCAGGAAAATGGCTGAGCGGGCCGACCTGTCAGTCCTCTACGTTCCAGGCGAGGCGCTGCCCATCATGGACAGGGTGGCTAGGTGCAGCGTGGACGGGGTCGCGATAGACCAGAGCACGCCGGTGAGCGACGCGAGAAGGATACTCGACTACTTGAAGCCCGGCTACCCCATCATAGGCAACATAGATCCGGTGGACGTCCTATACGAGGGGCCGGAAGAAAAGATAAGGAGCGCCGTCAGAAGGGCGATAGATGAGGGGGTGAGCATGGTCGCACCGGGGTCAGACTTCTGGATAGAGACGCCCGCAAAACACATATCCGTGATGGTTGAGTCGGCGAGAGTCTTCGGTAGGCGGCGGGGAACCTGATGCATGGAGCTCATCCACGCAGGGAAAAAGGAGGGATTATAGTTTGTAAATTCTTTTCGCGTTTCCCCCCATTATTGCTTCTATCTCTTTCTCGGTGAAGGTTATGCCTTCGGGAGCCTTCTTCGGAAGGTTCTTCACCGCCTCCACGAAGTCCTTGTCGGGCATCGCCGCCCTGAGGTATGGTCCGTCCGTTCCGAAGAGCACTCTTGACGCGCCAAACTCGTCCATGCATTCTCTCAGAGCCTCGCAGAAGGTTTTGAAGTTGCTGCGCGCGATTATCTGCCAGCCTGAAAAGTCGACCACCAGGTTGGTTTTGGTGGCCCCCATGTGGAAGAGCTCGTGCCTCCATCCGAAGCTCATGTGAGCGGCCTGAACAGTCAGCTCCGGGAAGTCGAGGAGTACGTCGTCGAGGTATATGGGGTTGCAGTACTTGCTCCTGAGCGGCTGGACTATCTGTCCTGTGTGGAAGAGCACGGGCACGTTGAACTCCTTAGCTATGGAGAGCAGCTTGTATACGCAGGGATCATTAGGGTAGAAGCCTGACGCCGGATGCAACTTCAACCCACGCAACCCAAGCTCCTCAAGCCCCGCCCTGACTATCTTTTCCGCGTCAGGCCTCCGGGGGTCAACGCTCACGAAGGCGATTATCCTCTTCGGGTGCTTCTTCTGCACCTCGGCGAAAATCTGGTTCTGCTCCTCTATAGGAGTTGGCGGGTCACCTAACGCCAAGCCGTAGTCGAGGGGGCATATAACGCTGACATCTATCCCCGCGGCATCCATCTCTCTGATGAGCTTCGAGGCATCAGGGTCGTAGAAGTTCGGGAAAATCTGCGACTTAACCTGATCCACGGTCATCGAGACACCAATCTCGCCCAGTGCGTGTACGTAGACCTTCGCCAGCTCATCCCACCACTTCTTCGGCATCCACCCCTCGTCGACGATATGCGTGTGTGCGTCAACAACCAGCATCCCATCCCTCCAGCAACACCTACATAAGCAAGCCAGTTAGCAATAAATTTTTTGGAGCAACGGAGGGGTTCTGAGAAAAGTCTGCCACTCACCGTGTAGTCCCCAACGGGCTCTCCGCGTTCCTCGGCTTCTCCGCCCGTAGCCTCTCTCTAAAACGCCGCCAAGTGCCTTGGCAGCCCCTCTTCAAGCTTAACGCCTTGACTAACAGTTTCGCGATAGAGAGCCCTAATTAAGTAGTAATGGGTGTCGATGAAGGAGCTCTACACGCTTAGGGAAGCGAAGAAGCTTTTAGGAGCTACCACGAGAACCATCAAACGGATAAAACAGGAAAAAGGATAGCTCAGATCAACAGATATCGGCTGTTCAATGAAAAAAGAGCTTCTTTTAGACATGAAGGGGGAAGGTGGTAGTCGCCTACATAGACTAAAGGTTCAGATCCACAACGCTGAAAAAACTGTTCCCATCCCTTGAAACTGAAAGTAAAGCTGGGAAGACGCTGGAAGAGGAGCTCGTCGAAGGCTCAATAATATCGCCCCACATTTTCCGGGAATTGGAGTGAGTGGGGTTCGAAAAACGCCAGGAGTTGTATCAGGTCAGAGCGTATAAATTTACATAATAATGTTAGAGCCTTCTTGGATGCGTATAGAGTGCTGTTGCAGAAAGCGATCGAGATGGGGGAGCATAGCATGAGGAAGTGGTGAGTTAATGGAGGGGTTGATACCGATTAATTCCGAAGGGGAAGGCTTTCTCGGAGCCTGTTACGGCGGAGAGCAACACTTGTAGTCACTGGACGAATGCCGTTTCAGGTGCTCGTCAAGTCACCCCAGCCCTTCCTCATCTGGGAAGCTTCCCGGCTGCCCCCTACTCAGCCCTGATGCGCCCCGCCGGAACCCTCCAAAACGCCAGAGCACCTTCTTTGTTAATCCCTTTGAGAACGAACTGCATTGCAGAGTCACCCATTAAGGAGGGGAGCCACTCTTTTTGAATTGCGGTGAAATGCCTTTACGTAAAATCTTTAAATGTTGACTGCGCGCCCTTATTAATGTTGGGTTCCGCGTGGTGTTAGTGATGGGCGAGTTTAGGGACTTGGTTTTCCCAAGCGGCTTCCTCTGGGGGTGCGCTGTTTCGGCGCATCAAGTTGAGGGGAACAACGTCAACAACAACTGGTGGAAGTGGGAGCAGGAGGGGCACACCCTCGACCTTTCAGGCATCGCCTGCGACCACTACAACAGGTACGAGGAGGACTTCGACATCGCGAAGAAGCTGAACCTGAACACCTTTAGGACCTCAATAGAGTGGAGTAGGATAGAGCCTAGGGAAGGCGTGTGGAGCGGCAGGGAGATAGAGCACTACCGCAGGGTGCTCCAAGCCATGAGGGAGCGGGGTCTTACTCCGATGATAACGTTGCACCACTTCACAGAGCCGCTCTGGTTTGCGGAGAAAGGCGGGTGGGAGAACCCGGAGAGCGTCGATATATTCGCGCGCTTCGTGAGGAAGGTTGTGGAGGAGCTAGGCGACCTGATACCATTCTACAACACGATAAATGAGCCCATGGTGTACACGGTTCTAGGATACGCCTTCGGCGTCTTCCCTCCGGGGAAGAGGGACATACTTGGGGCTTTGGCTGTAGCCAGAAACCTCCTACTAGCCCACGCCAGAGCATACTGGGTGATACGTGAGGTGTGTGAGGAGAAAGGCTACCCGAAGCCCAAAGTCGGGGTGGTCCACAACATGATGGTGTTCGAGCCCCTGGACCCGAACGACGAGAGGCACGTCAACGAGGCGAAGACTAGCGACGCAATATATAACTGGTGGTTTCTAGACAGCATACACACTGGGAGAATCCAGCCCCCGGTGGGGCAGGGTGAGGAGGCTGACGGGCTGAGGGAGGCTTGGGACTTCATAGGGCTAAACTACTACACGCGCAACATATGCATCCCGTCCCCCGACCCGACAAGGAGGTTCTCCGTGGTGCCAATGGATGCCGAGCTCACAGACATGCACTACGAAGTATACCCTGAGGGCCTGTACAAGCTCCTCGTGGGACTCAAGAAGTACGGGAAACCCGTATACATAACTGAGAACGGCATCGCCACAGTCAACGACAGGCAGAGGTGCAGGTTCATCCTACGCCACCTGGCGGAAGCCTACAGGGCGATGCGTGAAGGAGTAGAGCTGAGAGGCTACATCTACTGGTCGCTCATAGACAACTTCGAGTGGAACGAGGGCTTCAGCAAGAGATTCGGAATAGTGGAAGTAGACTACAACACGCTTAAGAGGACCCCGAGGGAGAGCGCCTACATGTACGCCGAAATAGCAGAGAAAAACAAGGTTGCAGCAGAACTCATGCAGAAACACCTTGAAAGAAAATGAAAAGCAAGCACTTTATATTGCCAGCCAAAATTATTAGTCAAAAACCTTTTTTTCTAGATTAAAAAAGAGAGAAGTGGTTTTGCTGCTGAAAACCATTAGCTTATGTGTTGTCTGCGAAGAGGCTGGCTGTCTTGAACACATGTGCAATATTGGGAGGATGTGTTCAATACAACTAATTGGAGCCGTGCATCATCCCCGGAGCCATCGTGCTGGACAGCGCAGGCGTGGACTTTAGTTGATGAGCCAGCAGATGGCACATAGTCGTTGAAGTGGACGGTTATCCTGTGTCCTCCGTGCTCGCTGCAGTTTGAGGGCCAGTTGGGGACGTTTATAGTTTGGACTGATTCGCTGCCCCGCGACACGAGCGTGATGTTTATCACGCCTGCCCCCTCAGGGCTCGCAGGAATGTAGAGATCAACTCCCGTCTGGAACAGTAGGCTGTGGAAAGCCTGAATCGGCGTCTCGGTATCGTTCACTTGGTCCGAGTCCTTATCGTAGACCCATATTCCGCACACGAGTTTGCTGACGGGGCAGTGGTTCGGCGTAATTATGTTAGTCCCGTTGATCATGAGGACGTCATTTTTGCCTCCCTGGTCACCCCAGAACTCCTTGTTCCTCATGAAGAGGAGCATCACGTGGTTCTCGCTCACATTAACCATGTCAGATATTCCTCCCGGAGCAGAAGTAAGCAGTGTAACCCAGTAGTCGCTCCTTATGAAGGGTTCACGGTAAATGTGGTGGATGGGCCTTCCCTCACGGACAATCTCGAACTCGTAGTATGTCCCAGGCGTGGCATCGAATGGGCCCCATCTCCCGTCGGGAGCCGTGATACTGAAACTGGCAATAGGGTCCCCCACCCTGTGGCCGGTCTCATTGTCAAGCGCCCATATCCGCAGGGTTCCGTCGATGTCGCTGTAAATATTCTGTGGGAAAATGACGACTCTTCCAGCAACTTTTATTTCGGTCTCAGGGACTATGTCTACTGTATCAGGCGCCCTCCCGGTAAGGAACTCGTACATTTTAGCGAACGTCTCGGCGGACGTGCAGAGCTGAGTGTGGGTCTGGCTTGGAACCCAGATGTTTTCCACTGCCCCCACCATTTCGCGCATGGTGGTGAGGTTTGACCAGAATGCCAGTGTGGGTATTCCCTTCGGGGCTCGCTGCCCGCCGCTGCCGTCTACGTTCACGTAGTGGGCTACCTTCAGGCGGTGCGGAGCATATGCGAGGTATTGTAGAGAGACGATGGTGCCAAGGGAGTGAGCTACCAAGTCGACTTTATCGGCGCCTGTCTCCTCCAGAACAGTGTTGATGAAGGCATCAAGGCGCTCCAGAACAGCGTCAAAGCTTTCCACAGTGAAGCTTGAGTCATACTCGAAGACCCTTATGTATTCTGGCGGGTAGCCGTTGCTCGTGAAGCGCATAGCCTGCGACTCAAACTGCTGGGCTGAGCCTGCACCCCCATGAACAAAAACTATGGGCCTAATTGCAGGCTGAGGCACAGGCTGAAGGGTGACTAGTAGCAGTGAAGGCAGCCAGTACTGCTCACTCGGAATCCTCGATGCCTGCACGCCAGCTGCAACTCCGCAGGATAGCCCAATAAGGATCACCGCCGTTAAGGCTAGACCAACTGCTCTGCGCAACTTCAATTCCTCCCCTTTACCTCCTTACCCATGCAATCTTACAACACTCCACATAGGTCTCCTTTTCATTAAATAAAACTTTTGCCAACCACTAAAATTCACATGGTGAACCTAAGGCTCCCTAATTGGGGAGTACTCCCAGATTTTGGACTTAAAACAAAGTTTTTGCTTACAGGGGGGAGAATGTAGCTCTTCAAAGGAAATAAAACTTATATCTAACTAGTTGTCTTGAATCAGATAAAACGGTTTGGTCGGGAGGAGTTTAAATGGAGGCTGAGGGGAAGTTTAAGCAGCCGTGGCGGGGAGTTCTGTCTCTTCTCACGATCTACGCCATAAGCTACACCACATACGCAGTGTTCCTGAATCCGGTAAGTGGGTTACTGTCAAGGCTGGTAACAGGGAACGCCTTCATCCTACGATACCTGCTGGAGTTCGTCGTCGACGGAGAGTTAGCGGTGCTTTTAGCCCCCGTGCTCGCTATGAGGTCCGCCGAGTTCGCTGCCATCTACCCGGTAGGATACCCGTTGGATTGGATGAGCGTGGTGGTCTTCGGCATCGTCTGGTTCATAACGGTTGCAGTGCTCTGCGCGCCTCTACAAAGAACGGCGGCGCCAAGGCAACCTAGAACCGGGCTAGTGACCACGGCTCTCTCGCTCATCCTAGCGTTTGCAACCTTCTGGGTTCTCAGCTCGGTGCTCAAAATGACGGGCTACGAAATGCTACTGCTAGGTACCTGCGGCTTCTTGCTGTTCCCGATATGGGCCACCTTGTTCAACTACTGGCCTTTCGTCCCTAAGAAGCCAGACATGAACCCTGCGGTGAGGGGAGCCATATACGCCGTCATTTCTTGGGTTATAGCGGCAGCGCTCTACTACGTCTTTAACACTCTGGCTTGGAGCGGAGGGCCGCTCTTGTTCTTCGAAATGTACGAGCCCGGCGGCGACCTCCTCACGACACTCCTTAGACCGAGATTCCCGTTTAACCACTATGACAAGTGGCTGTCTCTCCTAGTCGCCGTGATCCTAGGATGCAACGTCGTGGGCCTAGTTAGCCCGTTCGAGAAGAGGGGTCAACCGGTGAGGGGAGCCGTAAATTTAGCCATAGCAGGGGTAATCGGCGTGGCCGTCTGGCTTGCCCTAATGCCAATCTTGGGCAAGTCACCATACGTCTCCGTCATGGTAATAGAGGCAGTAGGCGGAGTGAAGCTCCCGGTCGCACTAATGATACCACTCGTGGTCACTGTTGACGCACCCGGCAACTTGACGGTTTACCTGCTCTACGTAATCCTAGCTATATTAATAGTCAGGCATGTCTTCGAAATGCACTGGTTTACCAGTAAGGGTGCCAAGGGCAGTATTCTGGCGTTAGCTACAGCATTCGTGGCTGGCACCATACTCTTCTTTGCGACGACAGCCATCACCCCAGTGGCGACTTTCCTCTCAGGGGCAGATGCCGCCATGTCCATGTCAGGACTGCAGGCAATAACATATGACACACTCATGACATACATTGGATACCTGTTTCTACCGCGAATAGGCCCCGCGATGATGCTAAACGTGATGAGCTGCATGCTGGAAGCCCAAATGGCGCTACAGCGCCTAACCGCA
>JAHAWR010000002.1:0-12170 GCA_018383835.1 Candidatus Jordarchaeia archaeon
TATTATGAGTTCCGCTTCAGTCCCCCTGTGAGAGCTGATTTTTCGGAGCTGGCTAAGGCCACTGAGGCTTTCTGCCCCTTTTGCCCTGATAAGATTGAGGTGGCTACACCGAGGTTCCCGGAAGAGTTCGTCTCGGGTGGGCGGATAAGGGTTGGGGAAGCTGTAGTGGTGCCTAACCTTATGCCCTACTCCCAACATAGTGCAGTCACAGTGGTTTGCCGGAAACACTTCGTCGGGCTAACAGAGTTTACGCAGAAAGTTCTGGCTGACGCCCTCTCAGCTTCGCAGGAGTACTTTAAAAAAGTAGTCATCCACGACAAGTCGCAGAAGCACTTTCTCATAGTCTGGAACTTCATGCCGCCCTCGGGAGGCAGCATGATTCACCCTCACCTTCAGCCGGTCAGCTACGAGGAGCCCATGGGCTACTACGCGAAGCAATTCGAAGCTTCGAGAAAGTTCTACGAGGAGCACGGCCGCAGCTTCTGGCAACACCTCGTAGAGGAAGAAAATTTGCTGGGGGAACGATACGTGGGTGCGACGGGCTCCGTCCACTGGCTTACAGCCTTCGCCCCGAGAAGCTACATCTTCGAAGTCATCGCCGTATTCCCCGAAAAAACATCCATACTGGAACTTGATCAGAATAACATAGAAGACTTCACCGATGGGCTCGTCAGAATCCTAAAGTACATGGACACGCTGAACATCTCCAGCTTCAACCTCATCCTCCAGTCAGGATCCCCAGACGAGCAACACTACAGAGTTAACGCCTCAATCATACCCAGATTCACACTGCCACCACTAGGAACATCAGACGTCGCATCCCTCCGCGCACTAAACGACCTCTCAGTATGCTATAGGAAGCCGGAAACCACATGCACAGAACTCAAACAGCACTTCTAAACCTTATCAACAGATTGCGTCAGTGGTGTTAAGTTTTCCGGTAAGAATCCACCTTCAAGTCTCCACGTCAGCCGTTAAGCATCTACGAACTAGACAGAATTCACAGTCTCAAGCTAAAAAGGAAACTTAATAACAGATTAAAAAGACCCACTAGATTCATCTGGAATCATCCGTTCTCGGCGACTAAATAGCATAATTAAAGTTAAGAAAGTGGATGAATAGGATGAGACTCCCTCCAGTGAACTAGAGAAAGAGCTCGAAGAGAGCTGAGAGGTCATAGAGGTCATAGTAAGGAGGCGCTGGGGCGCATAATTCCCAAAGAGGAAAGGTCGACCTCACAAGTTTCTTTGAGAGTGTAGATGGAAGGCCGGCGACTAGAATGAGTTCGAGGAGGTTCTACAGTGAAGTTTCTCGATGATAATATCATCTACGCTTACTATAAAGCCTAAGGAGATGTTAAGAGCGAGAAATCGAAACTAAATAAGGCTGAAAGAAAAACTCTACCACGTCTTGCCGTACAACTTCACTTTATCCTATTCATGTTCCACACCTTTCCATGAAACACTCAACCACAAAAACATAAACAATAAAACGATAACGTTTAAATGGCGGCCCCGAGGGGATTCGAACCCCCGACACCCGGCTTAGGAGGCCGGTACCCTCTCAGAACACATCCTGGCTGGGTTACGGGGCCACAACCAATAAATCCTAAGAACCTCACAATTTTTTAACTCTTTTCCCCCAAAAGTTGCGGGAAAAATTTAAGTATAATCGCCATTTCTATCCAGAAATTGGGCGCGGGCGTAGTCCAGCCTGGTCTAAGACATCGGCCTGCCACGCCGAGGACCCGGGTGGCTGCAAGCCAGGGAATTCAAATCCCGGCGCCCGCACATTCTTCTTCTTTCAATTCACTATATTTTTTCAATTCCCTAGGGATTTTGGCTTTTGAGTGTGGGTAATGCAGAAAATAATACAGAAAAATTAGGGGAGTTGTGGTGTTATATTTTCGTTTTTAGCCATTCATCTATGTCTTTGAGGACTTTTTCTTTTTCTAGTTCGTTGAGTATTTCGTGGTACATGCCGTCGTAGACTTTCATTGTGAAGTCCTTTTGTTTTACTTTTTCTGCTAGTTCTATGCTTCCTTTAGGGTTTACCAGCTTGTCTTCTCCAGCTACTAATAGCAGCGTTGGAACCTCGAGTTTGTCGGCGTTTTCGAGAACCTTATTCATGGCTCTAACGAACTCCACAGCGAACTTGGCTGTAATCGTTTTGAATACTAGTGGGTCATTGGCGTATGCTTCGCATATTTTTTTGTCATGTGATAGAGTGTAAGGGTCTATCTGGCTCGGTATTTCTTGTTTGGGGTTTGTCTTCGCGAGCTCCTCGAGCATTTTCATCGTCCCGGCATCGATGTCACTTGCAAGCCTTAATGCTGGGGAGGACAGGATCAAATAGTTTATTTTCCTCGGGCTCTTGAGAACATATAATAGGGCTATTGTTCCTCCCATGCTGTGGCCGAGGAGGATGAGCTTCTTTCCCTTCTCTTTTTCCTTAACCATGTTGATGAAGGTGTCTAGATCCTCCACGTAGTCGTCGAAGCTGTCCACGTATCCTCTGTCTCCCTCGGAGAGCCCGTGGCCCCTGTGGTCTAGGGCATAAAAGGCAATCCCCTTATTGGCGAAATGTTCTGCCACGTGCTTATACCTCCCCGAGTACTCAGCTAACCCGTGCGCCACAACCATGACAGCCTTGACGCTTTCAGGCCTCCAGGTCTGGTAATATATTTTCAGCCCACCTTTCCCCTCAATCATCCCCTCCTCATGAACAACCTTCAATACATCAAACCCCCTTACAGCGCTACAATAAACCCCACATTCGCTGATTTAAAAATTTTCATCTGAGTGCTGAAAGAAAGAAATATATAACACAGTGGCAGAACATTCTTCTCGATGGGGGCGTAGCGCAGCTAGAACGGCCATACGTGGTAAAGTAGCGCGGCTGGCTCCAGAAGCAATGAGAGCAAACTGGTGCGCTGACCGAAGAATGATGACCTTCTGGAGCTCGGAGCCGGAGAGCTAAACCCCCGGAGGCACCAGTTGGTCGTGGGTTCACCCTTTCGCGAGGGGCCCTCAAGTCCCACCGCCCCCATCAATTTCACCCCGTTATTTTTCTTTCAATTCCCTGGATTTTTGTTTTTGAAATGGTTTGTTGTTTTGTTTGTTTGTTTTTGTTTGTTTTGTGGGTGGTTTTTCGATTATCTATTTTTTGTTTTTTAGGGGGGTTTGTTGGGTGGTTGGTTTGTGGTGTGGTTTTTTCTGGGTTTTTGCTGGGTTTCTGGTTTTTGTTGGTGGTTGGGTGTGGTTTTTAGTGGGTTTTCGGGGGTTAGTTTTTTGGGTGGCCTCGCTGCAGTAGAAGCCTCCTGAGGTTTCCCTCAAAGTCCTCGTCAGTTTTCTTTCTCTTCACTTCACTCCTCTACTTTGCAGCCTTTCTTGCACCTTAGATTCTTTAACTCCACTCATCAGCATGCTACCGGGTTCCAGACTAAGTATGGATAGGTATTGATCCATGCTTAGTCTTTGGGGTTCATCAGCTTTTAAGCTCCTCACGGGTTCATTGGAGCCTGCACCAGCCTCACCCCCCGTCAGGGTGAACCCACCCCACCCCCTCACAAGCTCAACGAAGAGCTTCTGAGATGGGGGAAGACCCTCCATCTGAAGGTATAGGTTCATGCATGCATTTAGCTGCCTATCTATTTTTAATTCACAGCTCCTACACTTGTAGAGTGCTCCTTTCGGGGCATTAACCATCCCACTGGAGCACGTCTTAGAGGAGTTGTAAGGGTTTAGAAGCCGGACTCTAGACTTGTAACCCATTAAACTGATTATAGTTTTCCAATCGCTTTTTGCGACGTTCCTGTTGTGGGTTCTCGACTTTTTGAGCATTTTTTCCTTGTTGAGGTCTTCGAAGCCGTGAACGTAACCTTTGAACGCCTCAGCGATCGTTGTCGTTACTTTGTGAATAAAGTCCCTTGCCCTGTTCCTCTCCCTCCTCGAGTATTTCTCCAGAACTCTCCTCAAAGATGGCTTCCTCGAAGCCTTACTCTGCAGTCTCCGCCTCTTCAACTCACAAACCCTATGTATATGGAAGAGCTTTCTGAGATCTACTCTTATCCATCCTATTTCTGGGTTGAAGCCATCTAAACTCTTCTCGTTGCAGTCCCATGCAATCATCCCTTTTAGTTTTTCAGCTCTTTGCTTGAACCTAAAAGTAATAATCAGAAACTTCTCATTGAGAATTAACTCTCCCATCTCCCCCTTAGCCCTGCTCCAGAACCAAGCGTTCTGGACATCGAAAACCAAGTGCTCCTCGTATGGTTTAATGCTTATCTTGATCTTACCGTTCTTGTAGGAGTACAGTGTTTCCTTCACTCTGACGAACTTCTTCTTAACGACAGGCTTCGCTCTAGTTCTTCTCCCCTTCAAGTAGTTCCTCCTCCAAGACTTCAGAATCGAATAAGCTTGCTTTATTGCGGAATCAACATAGTGAGCACAGAAAACCCAGTCTCCAAGCAAATAATTTCTTAAGTTTCGCTTGAACTCGCTGCTCTTCGGAATTATCGGAATCAACCTTCTCCTATTCTTGACGATCTTCTCCTTCCAAGCTATGTTTTTCCAGATCTCATCGATTGCTCTCTGCAATAGCCACCTGTAAGCCTCTAAGAACCATTTAACGTCGCAATTATGCTTTACTTTGTAGGACCTAACTTGATAGAAGCACTCTGACACAGCTAACGACCTCCTTATTATGGCTCCTTATTTTTGAGGGTTTTCCAGCGAAGTGCGAAACAATAGTTATCAGTTCGTCGGCAACCCCAATAGTTCTAATATCTTATTTGTCTGTTTTATTGTTGGATTGTCTATGTGGTGGCTTCAAGGGAGCTTCTTGGCTTCTTTGGGTGTGTAGAGTCTTTCACTCATTAGTAGCTTATCTATACTTACAACTATTTAAACCTTCTTATCCGGAAACTGCTAACTACGGCGTCAAGTGCATTTAAAAATTGGATTAGAAGAAACTATGTGTTCCAGCAATCGTCACTTAGCGCTCTGGATAAAGATAGCGCCCCCCTCTCCACTTGCTCCTCGCCCCTACATCCATTTTTGCTTTTCCTCTAATATGTTTCCGTCAGTTTTTGTAGCGCTAATGCTTTCTTTGTAACCGAATATTGCGGTGAGCACGCTATTGCATCACACATTACCCCCTGTAGGGTGCTTCGGCGAGTGCTGTGGGTCTTGGAGTAGTGGTAACCCATCCAAGTGTCATTCTGCTCTGGGGTTCAATGAAAAAGTTTTTATTTTACTTTTCTGGGAGTTCTTCGAGTTAATGCTGAGAGGAGGAGTCGGGGTGCGTTTATGGTTGCTTGACATTCTTGCCTGTCCAGCTGATGGATGCAAGCATTACCCCTTAAAGCTTTCAATATTCGAGTGGGAGGGTGATGACGCCAGCCGTATATTAAAGGCGCGTGAATCTTATGCTAAAGGCAACGTCGAAAACGTGAAGCGGGAGCTGAAGGACAGTGTCAAGATTGACAGGGATAAAGGGATTGTGGAGGACGAGCTGGTTAGATCCCCCATGAAGGTGGAAGACTACGTCACCGCCTTCAAGGAGAAAGTTGACAGCATATTCAAGAACGTGGTTGTGGACGAGACCGGAGCTAGCATCCAGCTGCTGAAGGCCATCCTCGACTTTAAACCCCCGTCTGTTCTCGACGAATCCTTCGAGAAAGCGATATACATCACCAACTGGCTTGCCTTTAAGGTGAACGTGCAAAGCGGCATCCTGGTCTGCGATAACTGCGGTCGCTTCTACCCCATTCTCGAGACAATCCCGCACATGTTGCCTGATGATCTGAGAAACAAAAAGGAAGATAGAGAGTTCCTTTTGAAGTGGCGGAAGTTTATCCCGAAAAAGATACTAGAAGCTGAGGGTGTAGCGTAGCCCGCCTCCACTAGAACAAGGGGGCATACTTTGAAATAGTCTCTTTTAGCTTCTTCACGGTCTCCTTGACTATCTCAAGAACTCTTTCCTTCTCGTAGGTTAGAGGAGGCTTCTCCCGCTCGTACATGGCGTCAGGATCCCTAGGTGCGTCGCCTAGCTCAAGGGCTGTTCTGGCGTAGAGCTCCCTCCAAGTTGGGGGTGTATGCTCTGGAGGTTTGACGCCTAGGAGCTTGCAGATCATGAGGGTCCACGCTTTAGCGACGCAGCCTACTTCGTAACCTCCACCGCCAAGGAGTATCAGCTTTCCATCGGTAGCCTCGTGCACTAGGTTGTGGAGAATCTCTATTATTTTTTCGTAGCAGTCCAGGGTGAGCGCCTCAGTCGTTAATGGATCCCCAAAGTGGGTGTCGACGCCACACTGCTGAATTATTATGTCTGGCTCGTATGACTTCACAAGCGGGGGAACCACTTCATTGTAAGCGTAAAGGTAAGCCTCAGTGAAAGTAAAGGGTGGTAGAGGGACGTTCACACAGTACCCCTTACCTTCTCTTTCCCCAACTTCGTTTATGAAGCCTGTTCCAGGATACAGGAAGCGTCCGTCCTCGTGGAAGGAGACCGTCAGGACGCTTGGGTCAGAGTAAAACGTCTCCTGAGTTCCGTCTCCATGGTGGCAGTCTATATCTACTATCATTATCTTCTTCAAATTATACTTCTTCTGGAGGTACCTTGCCGTTATGGCGACGTCGTTGAAGACGCAGAAGCCAGCCCCCCTGTCCCTAGCGGCGTGGTGCATCCCTCCTCCAGGATTGAATGCATGCATCGCCTCGCCTTCCATGACCAACTCAGCAGCCCTAAGCGAGCCACCTACCAGCATGGCTGAGGCGCTAAACATCCCCTTGAAGGCTGGCGTGTCACCGTAGTCTAAGTATCCTCTGCCCTCCTCATCCAGTCTCTTAACGTGCTGCAAGTATGCTTCGCTGTGAACCAGCTTCAGCTCCTCCTCGCTCGCCGCCATAGCCTCGACAACGCGAAGATCGGGGTGGTCTAGGAGCCCTATCTCCCTTATGAGCTCCATCATAAGGGTTAGCCTCTGGGGGCGTAACGGGTGTTCGGGGCCGAAGAAGTACTCGAGATATTTGTCTGAGTAGACAAGCGCAACTTTTCCGCCCAAAATAGGAAACCTCCCTCTCTTAAAATCGAAATGCCTCCCTAAATAAATAATGCAGGCAAAATTGTGGGCGCCCCTCACCTATTAGAAGCTGCTTTTTCGGGAAGCCTCCTTTAGAAGCAGATACTACGAAAGAGAGGTAAGGGCTGGTGGGCGGGAAAATAAGCTGGGGTGGAATGCGGCTGTAATGCTGTGCAGAATTAGGCTTTGATGTTGCCGAAGAACTTAAACGACAATAGGAATGCTACCAGTTTCTCGGAAGGCTGGCTTCAAATTAGGTCTCTAAGCCACTGATTACTCCTGCCGGGAAGATGTAAAGCAGAAAGAAGCTTGTCTGCTTCGCGTCAAAAGAAAAGAGGAGCTTTAGTGGACAACGAGTACATCCTTGTTGCTCCAGCGCATCACTTTCTGCGTTGTGCTTCCGAGAACTACGCGCTTGACGCCCGTTAGCCCCCTGGTTCCAATGGCTATAAGGTCGACGCCCTCGCTATCGGCTTCATCCACTATTTTTTCCGCCGGGTCTCCGAAGGCGACCTTTTTCACGACGTCCTCTATACCCTTCTTCCTAACTTTCTTCTCTGCCTCGGTGAGCAGCTTATCTGCAGTCTGCTCCAAATAACTTTTGACGAGTTCGTATGACGACTCAGAGTACTGCCTCACTATTTCAAGCTCCTCGGTCTTCACGACGTTCAAAAGTATTATCTGGGAGTTGAAGGTTTTGGCGAGGTTTATCGCCCTATCAAGCGCCCTCTCGGAGTACTCTGACCCGTCTATGGCGACCATTATCTTCTTGTACAAGTAACCCACCCTAAAAATAGTCTTTCAGCCTTTTTTAAAATCTTTATTCTTAGCCGCCGTGGGCCACGCTCAGCACCGTTACAACATCCCCCTCACGTACCTTAGTATCTAACCCATCGAGCACCCTCACATCCCTTTCGTTTAACAGTACAAGCATTCCCGGAGCCACCGATCCATCTTTAACAACCGATCTGTAAGCTTCTTCGTCGAGGGCAGCTAGAAGTACGTCCCTAACTGTGGCTTTCTCCCCCACGCTAACGCTCAGCTTCCTACCAGTGGCTTTCGCCAGCCTTAAGGGAAGCTCGAGCTTAACCTCCATACGCCTCCCCCACTGCAGCACCAGGTAAGCCATTTAGCGACGCTCAGGGGAGATGCATCTCCTCACAGCCGCCTCCGGCTCAGAGTAGGTCAATCTCCTCATCAACCATATGATTAGCGGCCCATGGGTCTATAAAGCTAGCGTTTCCGCAGGAACCCCAATCTTGCCTTAGCCGCTCTCAGGACTACGAGGGGGAGCGCCTCAGCTATGACTCTTCTACACCCCTTACGGCCGACGAGGAGATCCGAGATTAACCTCTGAAGACGCTTCGAGGACAAGTCTAATCCCCATCCTCCCTTCAGCCTCCTCCTGAGAAAGAAGTTCCTGAGCCAGAGGCTCCACCTCAACTCGCTTCCAATATCCCTCCTAAGACGTCCACTGTACTCCCCCGTTTTCCTCCACCCCTCCTCGTATGATTCAAGCACTGCGCCAGCGCCTATCCTTCCACTTTCCATCGCGAAGTACATTCCCTCACCGGTTATTGCTGAGACTGCTCCTGCAGCGTCTCCCACAACTATCCACCTCTCTCCGCAGACGGCATCTATGATGCCTGAGAGAGGGACTAAGGCTGTCTCGAACTTGATGACCTTTCCGTCTTTGAGCTTGTGTGCCACTAGAGGGTGGCTCCTGACAAATTGATCTAGGTAACGTTTAAGTGGAGTTTTAACTTCTGAGAGCAGCGCCCCCACCCCAACAACCAGTGAGCTTCTTTTTGGGAAAATCCAAGCGTACCCGAATGGCGCTACTTCGCCACCATAATAGAAGTGGTTTCTGCACCCGAACAGCTCATTGACAATATTTTCCCCTACCTCTACGAGGTACTGGGCGCAGAGTCCCAACTGGCTTCTCCCCCACCTCCACCCTGAGACCCGTCTTGAGAGTGAGAGAACCCCGTCAGCGAACACGACAGCCTCACATTTGAAGTCTCCATCCACGTAACAGGCTGCGCCCTGCTCAAATGAAACATGAGTCACCTTTTTTCCTCTGACAACAACTCCCCCCTCTTCCTCCACTCTCTCGGCTAAGTGGAGTCCAAGCCTCGTCCTGTCAACGTTTATTCCTACCCGTTCACGGTAGTCGACATTAAACTGCCTGTCACCCACTGCTACGGCGACCCCATAAATCTCCCTTTCAGCAGTCTCCAAGTCGATCCTGAATTTTCTCATAGCTCTCTGGGTGAGCATTCCACCACAGGGCTTCCCTTTGTTAGGAGTTTCCCTCCTATCGATGACCACAACCTTTAACCCCGCCCTTGCTAGGTGTTCGCCACATGTTAACCCAGCAGGACCGCCACCTACAACTACCACGTCAGCTCTCACCTCGCAACCCCCCTAAATCTTCATCTTGGAGAGCACGTTAAGAGCGGCTTCAACGGCGTGGTCAAGTCCATTAATCACTTTCCTACCTATGCAATCGAAGATGTCCTTTCCTTCGACAGGCTTATCGCTTACAGCCATTACCGCGCCACACTTAATATCATAAACTGAGCATACAGCAAATACAGTAGCGGTTTCCATGTCTATACCCACACAGCCAGCATCCACTGCTTTTTTCAAGTCCTCCTCCTCTCTAAAGAGGACGTCGGTCGTCCAGACAGACCCCACATGCGTCCTCCACCCCTTACTCAACGCTAAGCTGAAGAGTGCATCCGTCACTTCTCTGCTCCCCTCGATTACACCTCCGCCGACGTAGCGCTTAGACGTCCCATCCCCAGTAAAGGCTTTCTCAGCAACTATGATGTCTCCTAGCTCGATGCTCCTCCCGACGGCGCCGGCGAAGTCCGCCCTCACCACTAAGCGGATACCTGCCTTGTGGAGTGCCTCTAGCGCCACGGCGGTCGCTGGACATCCTACTCCGGTATGCACGACAGTGACTGCGACACCGTCATAGCAACCATGAAACGTCTCCCCCCTCCTCTCCAATTTCTCGAGGAAATGTACCGCCCTCCTTGCCGCAATTTTCGTCGCCGTTAGGAGGACTCGCTTCTCCAACTTACCCGGTCTGCAGCCTAGGATAGCATAAACCTCCCTTACCCGCTTAGGAACAGCCCTTATAAGGCTAGACTCCGCCTTCACACAGTATCCCTCCAGACAACGACGAGAAATACAGGAGGGTTAAGTCATATCAGGAAAGCTAAAAGGATTTTTGTCTCGTCGCTGAAGGCTCCCGAAAGGAAGATGAACTGGCAGAGTATTCTGCTGGGCTCCGATGGCTGCGGCACCCTGCCAGTTAAGCCGTGGAGAGCCACGCTTATCGGGTCAAAGTAAATTGCCGCCAGCACGAGTATGTAGGATGCCGTCATTATGCCTGTCAGTAACATGAGGAGAATGAAGGGCCTCCTCACAACACCTTTCCTGAAACGTGCCACTAGTGCCAGCACCATTACGGATGAGAGTATGAGGGCATGTATCGCGTATTGTCCCTCAACTGTAGCCATGGTCATTATCAGGGTTAGCATAACTGACGAGGCGGCTATAGCTGCGTAGTCTGCAACTTCCAGTTTTTCCTCTTCTTTGTACCATGCCTCCAATAGTATTCCCCCAACCATGAGCCCGAAGAATCCCGTGTAGACGAGCTGATGCCCCAGTATCTCGTCAAAATAATATGTCGGAGAATATATGGCGGAAAGATAAACCAGCGCCTCCAAGCTTGTAGCCACCTTTGGGGCTAAGAGAAGCATGAGCTTGTCCTCGGCCATCTTGACCTCAACGTGGTTTGCGGCAAAATGCAAGCCATATCCGACGAAGAAAAGCATAAGAGAGAAAAGAAGTAAGATGTCCAAGACGGCTCTTTTCCATCCTTCTCTAGAAGCGTCCTTTGAGAGGACTCTATAGAAGCCGTAGAACAAGAGAGCCATGTAGGGTGCTTGGACGACCAGTTTGAACCACTCGCCAAAACCGCCGAAGTTAGCCGCGAGAGAAACGAACAGAAACAAACCTATAAGCGCTAGGGAACACTCAGCCACCCTATTCAATTTGGGCCACCCCCCCATAAATGAGGGTTAACGTCCAAATTAGAGTTTCGCCTACCGGACGGTAAAGTAAATATCCTCGCAGAGCCATCATTTTAAGGAGGGTGAGGAGCATGGAAGTAGACGTCCTCAAAGAAACAGTCAAGGAGCTAGACCAGTCAGCGAAGCTGATAAGAGACCTCGTATCAGACCTAATAAAGCTAAGGCGAAGCCTTCTGAAAGCATATTCTGGCCTCAGCAAGCTCGTAGAAGAACCTGAACTCTTGAAACCAGCGGCGCCTCCTACCCCGCAGCCTTCCATGCAGCCCTTAACTCCGCCGCCTCCAATACAGCAAGCCGAGGTAACGCCACCTACTCCCCCTGCAACCGTGGCTCCCCCCACACCACCTCCCACTGTGGCATCCTTGGCGCCTCCCGTAGCTCCCCCCGAACCTGTCCATAAAGTAGCCGTTGAGGGGGAAATTGCTGCTTTCGTAACGGCGTTGTCAGAGTCCATAAAGTCTGATCCACGTACCTCCAACGTAATCAAAAAGCTGGGCGAGCTTAGGGAGAAAGTTGAGAAAAAATATGTTTATCATCCTGTCATATCAGAGATCAAGCTAGTTGCTTCGAAACTTCAGAGCATGCCTGGAGACAGCATACTAAGTGGAGATAACTTGAGTGATGTTTTGGAGAAGCTTTCGGAATGGGCTTCCCGGCTTTCATAGAAGTTTAGTGACAATTTTGACCTCAGAGAACCTGACCGACGGAGAGACTAAGTATGAGTATCTTCTAACGTCATCTGCAACCTCGTCCACTCTTCTGATCATCTCATAGAAGTTATCCGCTATCATGACTCCCTTCGCCGCCCCGAGAACATCCCCATTTTTGACAACCAAGCATGGGTTTGCGACAACGCTTATCTCCCCCGAGACAGGATTACTTGAATGAGCTCCCTGCACATCCCAAACTATTAACCCGCTACCCATCTCCTCGATAAGCCTCTCACGGCTGATAGAACCCCTTCCTATTACAACGCT
>JAHAWR010000002.1:12185-34366 GCA_018383835.1 Candidatus Jordarchaeia archaeon
TGGTGTTGAAGCATAGCCTGAACGCCCAGCGTTGCCAGTTGACTCGACGCCCGCTATACCGCCCCAATAGCTGTCAAACAGAAACCCCACCAAGACCCCCTCCTCGATCAGTGTTTTCCTCTGGCTCGGAACCCCCTCACCATCGAATGGAAACGTGTTAAGTCCCCCATCAAGTGTCCCGTCATCTACAACGTTGAGTATGCTGGATGACACGTGCTCCCCAAGCTTCCCAGCATAGGGTGACCTCTCCCTCACCACGTTGTCTCCGGACACAGCCTGCAGGAAAGTATAGCCTATTAGGGCGCTAAGAGCCGAATGGGCGAGAATAACAGAGTATTTCCCCTGCTCAGCATCGGCTCTCCTCAGGGATTCAACGGCTAGACGAGCTGCTTCACTTCCCACTTTTTCAGGGTTTATTCTACGGCTTCTCTGGAAATCAGACTCGCTGCACTCAGGCGACACCGACCCCCCATCCCTAGCCACAGCTCCGAGAGCGCACCCCATCACGGTCCCCTTAGCGTTTACATCCACGCCGTGAGTGTTCATCACGGCCACTTCCCCCAACCCGCTTACTGCCATACCCCAGTATGCCGAAACCTTGTTATTATATTCCGTCGCGGCGCTGAGCATTGTTCTGGCGACTTCAACAAGCTCCTCCTCAGTTACTTCACAAACATTCTTGTCAAATATTCCTGAGACTGAGGCCGGCTTCTTAGGAGTCGGCAGTCCCCTCCACTTTTCGTCCAACCTGCTCGCCTTAGCCGCCTTAATAGCCTTCACCACAACCTCCTCCAGCCTTCCTCTTTCCAAGCTATTAGAGAAGCTGAAGCCGACCGCCCTCCCCACCACTACCCTTAATCCAACCCCCTGCTCATCGTAGAAGTGGCAGGAGGAAACCTGCCCCAAGTTAACTTCAACCTTCATCTCTCTGCTGTAGCCGTAATACACCTCCGCCTCGTCTGCCCCCTGCTTCTCAGCATATCTGAGAAGCCACTCAAGCGACCCTACTATTTCACTCAACCTTCCCGCCTCCTACCAACATTTTACTGCACCTTATGTGCGGCCCACCATCTCCCACGTTAACCGTCTGGCCCTTACCACACCACCCCACGTTGAGCTTGAAATCACATCCAACGGCGTCGACGTGCATAAGCGTCTCAAGAGTGTTTCCGCTAATAGAGAGGTTCCGAACTGGTCTACCAACCTCCCCATCCACCACCTCGTAAGCTCTCTGGACGCCAACCTGGAATGTTCCGTCAAGGTTGGCTTGGCCGCCCCTAAAGCTCTCAAGCAGGTAGCCGAAGGACACGTCCTCCATCATTTCCTCAAGCGTCCAGTCGCCGGGCGCAATACAAGTGTTCCTCATCCTTATGAGCGGAGGAACCCTAAAATCCTCGGCTCTAGCGTTTCCCGTGGGCTCAACGTCAAGCTCGTCACCCACCTTAACTTGTAGCTTGCCAGCCATACTCTGAATCTTTGCGGAGGTCTCCCTGTCATACATCAAACCGACCACAACCCCCTCCCTTACAATGATGCTCCTCCGAGCTCTCACCCCCTCATCATCATATTTGAAGCTTCCAAAGCCCCCCTCTATTGATGCGTCGTCGAATATGTTGACTAGAGGTGAAGCAACTCTTTCCCCCAGCTTGTCAAGGAGTAGCCCGCCTGCGAGGGCTAAGTCTGCCTCCGCAAGGTGCCCGAAGGCTTCGTGAACAAGTACACCCGTCACGTTCGGCCCCATTATGACGGGGAAAAGGCCCCCTCTTGGAGTTACAGCTTCCAGCTGTTCGAGAAGCGCGTGGGAGATCTTATCAGCTAACTCGCCGGGTGGGTTCTCCCTCCAAACCCCAAACCCTCTAATTGACCCAAGCTCCTCCCTATAAGCCGCATAGATGTCTCCTTCCTTCGCTGTCGCCACAGCTCTACCCCAGACGTAAAGCACATCCTGAAATATCCTTGCTCCCTCACTGTTAAAGTACCACTTCACACCGTAAACGTCGCTGTAGCTAAAGTTAAAGCTTTTAATCCTACTATCAAAGGATAGCGTCGCCTTCCCAAGCTCCAAGAAGAAATCTATTTTCTCATCTATTCCTAGGTCAGCGGGGTTCTCGTCTGGCTTTACATGCACGTTGTCTGCAAACACCTTGACGTCTGCCAGCTTCACCTTCTCCTTAACAGCTCGACTCGCTGCCAAAGCCATCCTAACAGCGACTCTGCAAGCTTCCCTCAGCCTATCGGGGCTACTGGTAGACGCGAACCCCCATGCCCCACCCGCTATCACTCGCACCGAGAACCCACGGTCAACCCCCTGCCTCACAGCCCTGACACGTTTGTCCTCTATCTCCAGTGAGGTTTCCGCTAGCTCCTCTCCTCTAACCTCAACATAGCTGGCGCCAATGCTAAGCCCATACTCGACTGCTTTAGATAGCTCATCCTCCATCGCCGTCACCCTTTAGGTAAGGAATATTAACTTGGAAATAAAGCTGTTTGTAGGTGCTTTAAAGCCTCCTCTGGAAGCACCGCTGAGAGGGGGTTAAGTATTGCGTGGTATCACAGTGGCAGCCATCCAGCTGAAAAAAGATGACAACAAGGAAGAGAATTTCAAGAGGGTTTCCAGACTGGTTAACGACGCTGTTAATAGGGGCAACGTTGACTTAGTCTGTCTTCCCGAGAAGTGGAATATTAGGGAGGGGAACCCTCTCACCGACTCGGAAAGCCCGGACGGGCCCAGCATAAGATTCCTGGAATCGGTCGCCGAGGAGTACGGCGTCTACGTGCTTGGCGGATCGGTGTGGGAAAAATGGGAAGAGAAAAAAATTTACAACGTTTCCCGTCTTTTCGACAGATTCGGCAAGTGTGTTGGCGTCCACCGGAAAATACACCTTTACGGAATGGAGAAGCAGTTTTTCGAGCCGGGCAACAGCCTTGAGCCGTGCGAAACCGAGTTTGGCAAGGTGGGCTTAACAGTATGTTTTGACTTGGCTTTCCCCGAGGTCGCAAGGATCCTCGTTCTCAGGGGAGCCGACATAATATTCAACCCCGCATTTATCCCATCAGACGGCGTGGAGAACTGGCACGTCTACGTGAAGGCGAGGGCCTTGGAGAACAGGGTTCCCGTGGTGGGTGTAAACCCCGTGAGCTTCGAAAGGGGCCTCAGCTGGCCCGGAGAAAGCATAATAGTGAGTTTTCATGAGGGGTATGAGTCCCCGGCTAAGCTAAACGTGCTGGTGGGAAAGAAGGGTGAGGAGGACGTGTTAATACAGCATGTTAACCTAGAATATCCGCGCCGTTTAAGGGTGGTTCGCCTGTCTGAAAGAGCGAGAATAGATAACCTTTTGGGTCTTCCTCGCGGAAACATTTTTTTAGTTTAGGATGTAATGGGCTGAGGCGGAGGCGAGACCATGGGAAAAAAGATGAAGCAGCAGGAGAAGGTGGTTGAGAAGGAAGTGCGCAGCATACTGGTTGATGAGGAAACACTTGAAGCCATGGAGAAAGAGATCCCGAAAATGCGCGTCATAACGCCGAGCGAAATATCTGACAAGTACAAAATAAGGGTCAGCGTCGCCAAGTCGATCCTGAAGCGCCTAGAAGAGAAGGGCGCCATAAAGTTAGTGTCCTCAGACAAGAGGCTAAAGATCTGGACGGGGACGAAGGCTGAGGCGGCTGCGAGCTAAGTCCTAGCGGCGGATAATGCCTCATCAAACGCCCTCACCTGCTCCTCACTTATGTCGCATAAAACCACTTTTTTCAGCTTTGTCCCTGAGTCAACATGTCTGAGGAGAGCCATAACCATTCTTTTGGCAGCTTCATCTTTCGGGACCCCGCCGACCCCCGTCCCCAGAGCTGGCACTGCCAGTGACTCGACCCCAAGCTCCTCAGCACATTGAAGCGCAGCCTCCATAGCCATCTCAACCTTCTTAGGTGTAGTGCTAATTGCGGGCTCCTCCATTGTTGGTGCGTGAATCACGTACTTCGCCTTAAGTCTCCCTGCAGTCGAAGCCACTGCCTGACCAACAGGCACGAAAGGCTCACCCCTCTCGTTTTTCGGGGCTTTCCTCCGAGCATCCTCCTCTATTTCGATGCCGCCAGCCCTCTTGATCGCTCCTGCTACCCCACCTCCCATCCACAAATGGCTGTTAGCGGCATTAACTATGGCGTCCACCTCAAGCTTGGTTATATCCCCCACAACAGTTTCAATTCTCAAACCTTTATATTCGTGCTCCACTACTATTCCCCCCTTCCTTCAGCCTTTCCCTTCTCGACCTCTAATTTTTCTTTAAGGGCAACTCCCTTTAATCTCTCTGCTCTGTGAAGCAACGAAAAGAAGGATGCTAACAGCAATGAAGAATGCTCCCACCGTCTCAGGCATTACGAGAAGGGATACGACTACTACCACCGTCAGCTGTGTTAGGATCACGTGGTAGTTGTACCTCCAAGGCGAGGTTACCCTCCATGCTAGAAGTAAGTTGAAGGCCATTAAACCGATGGAGAACGTTATCTGTGAAGTGTAGAGCGGAAGCAGGCTTGAAACTGAGAAGTAGACCAGAAGAGTTAATTCCGTCCCTGGTGAACTGGGAGCGATGCCTAACAGTGTCAGCGCAGTACCCCTCACCACCTCCACGCTTGAGAGTAGAGCGTATGTAGTGAAGGAAAAGAATGCTGCGTAGACTGCCTCGACAAGGAGGAGCACTATAACCGTGCTCAGCACAGGTTGCCCCCTCATTTGAGCACCCTCTTCCATGCTATCAGGCGAATGCTCCACCCACGTATTCTCTCTCTTCCTTTAAAAACATACTTGCGAGCGGGACAGCTAATTTCCTCCTCAACTTCCAGCTCATCGGGAAAGTTTAAAAACTCTAATGCTCCTTCTTTATTTAAGAAGTTCTCAACGTGCCTCTTTAGTTTTTAACAGTGGAGAAGGGAGGGCGGTCTAATGGCCAAACCCAAAGAAAAAGGTTCCAAGGAAAAAAGCTCCTCAATAGAAAATATGGTTTTTGTGGGTAAAAAGCCGACAAAGTGAGGCGGACACCGCCCCACGTCGAATGAGTTATGTTCTAGCATGTGTGATGCAGTTCAGTCAAGGCGTCAACGAAGTTAAAGTCGTAGCGCGTGGGAGAGCGATATCCAAGGCTGTCGACGTGGTGGAGATCGTGAGGCAGCGCTTCATGCCAGACTCTGTAAAGCTGGGAGAAATAAAGATCGGAACTGAAACTATAGGTTCAGGCGACGACCAGCGCAACGTCTCCACGATCGAAATACAGCTTCTCAGAGTGTAGCCCTAGGAGGTTACATGTTGATAGTGGTCGAGAAGGTCAGGCGTGAAGACGTGAAGTGTGGCATATGCGGTGCGCCTCTTCTATTTACCCTTATTTGGGAAAACGGGAAATATACTTGGACGTACGAGTGCGAAAACTGCTCAGCCAACCGAAAGCCGAAGAAGAATCTGGGAGAAGAAGTGAGGGAGGAGTTCGTCAACAGACTTGTGAGGTCATGGTAACTCTTGAAGTTTGAGTGTCTGAAGTGTGGGGGTTGCTGCAAGGACGAAAAGACGGTAGTTACCTTAACGCATAGGGACATAATCAGGCTCGCTGAGATCACGAGGCTAGGCGAGAAAGAACTCGTGAAAAAGGTTCTCGTCTTTTACCAGGTTAATGAAAAACTCGAAAAGCTCCTTGCATTTCCCCCCATTGAAACATACAGGGGGAAGGCCATCCTAGGCTTAAGGAAAAGAGACGACGGGTCCTGCATATTCCTCCAGAACAACCTCTGCAGCATTTACCCGGCACGTCCTATGACGTGCAGAACGTTTCCATTTACGTTCTCCATTCAAGACGGATGGATAAAATACGGAATAGTGACGAGGGCTAGAGACATATGTCCAGGGCTGGGTAAAGGAAAGGAAATAGACGAAGACCAGCTGGCTGAAATAGGATGGAAGGCCATCACTGAGCTGAAAAAATACTCAAAAATAACTGCTCTATGGAAGAGAGTCACTCAGAGCGGTGTCCCAGCCATCCCCGAACTGCTAATCAAACTGATACTCCAAAGTAAGAGCGGAGAGGAAGTCACCATGGCACACTGACATGCACCCCTATAAGGAGATTGTCTCCCCAAGAAGGAGAACTACGGTTGGAAACAGGAATAATTATTTCTCGACGCGCTCCACTCTGATCCTTGTTCCTTGCCTCACATGGCGGAAAAGCTCGAGCCCCCTGACCACCCTGCCCACAGGGTTCACTTCTGAGTAAGGCTTAATTTCATCGTAAAATATGCAGAGTGCGTCTCCCATCGGCCAGTAGGCTATTTCCCCCACTTCAACTTTCTTCTTCGCTTTCTCTGCTCCTTTCTTTATCCCGACCGGGAAGTACACCTCCCTCCCCTGCCAAACACTTGCACTGCTGGTTATCGGAAGAGCGTTAAGGAGCGCCTCAACGGTCAAGGGAGCCTTCAGCCTGTTAAGCTCTCCCTCAGCCTCTCCGACTCCTTCTATTAGGAAGCGAATCCTAAACCTGCTCAGCTCACCAGACAATCAGATCCCCAAAAATCAAATTTACCGTCACATTTTTAACAATTTTCCACAAAATGGTAAAGAAAATCAGAAAAAGAAGGTGTAAATGAATAGTTTTCTTGCGTGACTACTTCTTAAGCTTTTCAGCCAGTTTTTCGCATGGGACAACCGTAACCTTCCAGCCAGTGGCCTTCTCGATCTCCTCCTTGAGGGTGGCCGCCTCCTCTGGCACGACGAGCTCCCTGTGATCAACTTTCTTTTCCACATCCTCCCTTTGCATGAGCGCCTTTACAGTCTCTCCTGTGAGCTTCTTCTCCTTTACTGCCTCACTGACAGGTAGCCCGTCGGCGTCAACCACGAGGATCCACGCACTTATGCCTGCATTGCGGAGTGGCATCTTAACCCTGTAGAAGTCCTTTATGTTGTTGGTCACGAGTACAACTGAAGACTTGCCGTCTGGATCCCCAACATACCTTAACCCGTCACGTGGCCTATACTTGCTCTTGAGAAAGTCTGGAATTGAGCCCGAATCCTTGGGTCCTACGTAGACATCCCACCCGCTCGCATCCTCGAGCTCACCCGCGAACCTCGCTGCTAGACCAGGTATTATGACTGCCCTGTGCCTCACTTTCTCCGCGACCTTGTACTCGCTGAGTGCCTCCGCCATCTTTGCCGCGTTTAGCTGTCCTCCAGCTGCAGACGACTCTACGCCTATGCCTCCTGTGTCTATTATCACGAGCCAAGCGTCTATCTTGGACTGCTCTAAGTCTGACCTTACAACGAAGGCGGTAGATGCGTAGTTGGTTGTTATCATTACCGGGCTGTCCTCGTTGGGGCTGCCTACTGCGAAGAGTCCCGCCTCGACGGCCGGGTGTATCCTCGGGTCTGTATAAATGTTCTGCCTTAAGGTTGTCAGCGCGAGAAAAGTCCACAGCTCCTTAGAGTTTATTATGAGGAGGTCAGCGTACCTGCATATGAGTGCCGCCGCCAAAAATGTCTCCTTAAAGGCGGTCTCCAACTTCTCTCCTTCGGACGCCTCTTCCTTTCCTATCCAGAGAGTCGCCGGCACACCGACCAGAGGCCAGCCAACGTTCTTGTCCCCTCTCTCTATCGCAGCCCTTCTGAGCATTGTGAAGCTGTCTATGGTGTCCGCCAGAACTCCTTCACCCCACGCTGTCCCCGGATCCAACGCGACCTGTATCCCGACGCTTGAGAGGGTGGCTGCGAGAGACTTAAGCGTGTCGAGGTCTCCTGGGGAAGCAACCACAACTGGGCATCCCGAGTTCAAGGCGATCTCAGCCACTTCTCTCCAGTTATCCCTAGTCGCGGCATAGAGCAGCGGCCTCCTGTTTTTCACGGCTTCGACGCCGGCTTTGAGACAGGATGGGTCGAGTGAGCAGAGTATCAGCGGATACTTCGTGTTATCAGCCACAAGCTTAACTGCTTTAGCGAACTTCACGGGGTCTCTTGAAACCGATTTAACAGCCACTGCGTCAAGGCACAGGTGGGCGCCGACTCTGAACACCGTCCACTCGCTTATCAACTTCACGTTCCTGATAAGTTCCTCCTCAGTCATTTCATCGTGGACGCAGACGGCTATGGCAGTCGGGTTAAAGTACGTCAGCTCATGCCTGTACATCACTTCCTCTCCGCCTATGGTCACCTCGTTTCCATCGCCGCCAAACTTCACCGGCCTAACAGGTGGGGTGACAAGCTCTTTAAGGTCTTCAAAAGCCTTCTTAAGCTTTGGGTCAGTTGCCAATGGCTTGCAGTCCTTAACCTCCAACTCATGCTCGATCAACTTGTAGGCGAACGCCATGCAGCTCTCCAAGCCACATTCGCCACAGTTCGTCTTAGGAAGGTAATTGTATATGTCCAACGGCTTTAAACGCGCCATCCACCATCACACCCCTTAAACTCTAGCGGTAACCCAGTTAAGAAGTGGAGGAACCTCTTCTTTCCTGGGCGAGGAAAGATACTCCACGAACGTCTTGAAGATCTGCACGCTCGCAGGATGCAGCATCATGAATACATCGCACCCCACCAGCGACAGGGACAGAGCTGTTATAGCTTCCCATATTGGCCCCCTGAACCTCTGCAACCCCCACTCAGTTCCCTTCTTCTTGTCGCTCATGAAAGCCTCTCTAGCGCCCCAAGCATTGGTGGTTCCGGAGGAGAGCGGCATTTGCAAGTCAGCGTCTCCCCTCAGCGCCGAGAGCCTGATCCTCTCGTATATGCTGAAAGAGTACTCCAGTCCGTAACCTAAAGCGGCAGTGGTGGCGTCCTGCACGATCCTGCTCCTAGGCATCCCCGCTTCCATTATGAGCTTGTTAAGCTTCTTCTGGTTGTTCACGTCCAGCTGAGTCCATGATAAGACGTTGTGCCCATGCTTCTTAGCAGCCTCGACTATCCGTTTCCAGTCGAGGTTAAGAGACGCCGAGTTGAGCATCAGTCTTTCGCCTTCAGAGACTGCGGCGGCCGCCTCAAGAACTTCAGGGTCCTTATCAGGGTTCCCTGATCCACCTATGAGGATCGGCGTGTCGACGGCTTGAAGGACGTCCTCTATAACTTTAGCCGCCTCCTTGGCGGGTGTATTCTTAATATATGGGTCAGTGCTTATGAGGTGCACCGTGACTAGGTCGGCGCCGAACTCATTAATCGCCTTTTTGGCCCAGTCTGCCGGGTCCTCCATCACGTCTTCGAAGTGCTCCACTATAGGCTTCGGAAGGCTAATCGGCATGTCAAAGACGTCAAACGTAACGACAGGCCTGTTAGGGTTCATGAACTCGAACCTATAAAACGCAGGAGCCTTCTCGCCGCCGATCTTGACAACCTTCTTGCGGCTCCCTCCCTCAGCTCTCGTAGCCCCAAACTGGACCTCAACTATCTCGCCAGGGTACGTCTCTACTGGAGGTTCGAACTTCTGCTCAATTAAAGCAGCTGGGATCCTAGCCCTAGCAGCAGGCGGAAGCGCCGCAGCAAACATCCCTGGTATAACCTTAAAAACCAGCTCCTCAGCCTCCAGTGTAACATTCTCCAGCTCCACCTCTTCATATTCTCCTAGAATCTCTAGTATCCTCTTGCCTAACGCCGTTTCATCGTCGACCATTAATGTTCCCCTCTTCATTTCTTGCCTTTTTCGCTCCTCTTGATGATCAGTTTATCTGCTTTTATCTTCACGTTCTTGAAGATTAATTGTACACCGCCCCCAATAGCTGGCACACCCTCAACCGGAACGGCTAGCTCAGGCACCGTTATCTCTGCCTCAGCTTCAGCCGCAGCCTCAGCCGCAGCAGGAACCTCGACAGCTTTCCAGCGCTCAACCACCGGGTGCCCCTTCGCCCTAAGGAACTCCTTAAGCTCAGCTGTGCTTAAAACATCCTTCTCCGTCGCAATTTTGTCCCTAAGGTTCTCAGGAATAGCGTCGAGAACCCTCTCCTTAATGTAGGACGGCATCCACACAACCCTGTTCCAGCCACCATCAGCCTGTAGGAACTTCGGACTCCTCATATACTCGATGGCAATCCCAAGGAATCCCTCAACTTGCTTGCCGCCACCGGTCTGGTTAGCCATCGTTGAGAAGGGCAACCCATTAACGGCAGGACCCTGATAGTTCCGGTCAACGATCCCAACACCATCAACCTCAGGAATGTAGAACGCTATAGCCTCAAAGCAGCCACAGCTCGTATGCGGGTGCCCAAACATGCTATAAAGGAAAACTCTCGTAACCTCACCCAGAGACTTTTCCTTAGCAGCAGCGTTAGCTCCACTGTATTCCCCGACAACGGGGTCGAGAAGCTCACCCTTCTCGACCTTAAAGTTCGGGCCCTTTGGGTCAACCCTAGCCGCAGCCCTGGCGTCAAACCAGTTAATAGAGCCGCAAAGCGATACCCTATTAGGCGTAATGATACACACATGCGTCGGCGCAAAACTCTGACAGAGCACGCAACCATAAAACTCCTCAACATCCTCGTCCCTTAAACCCCTAGCCCTAGCGTCCCTGGCTTCATAAATCTTTAGCGCCTGCTCATACATCTCTTTAACCTTCTCTTCATCCGTAATGTACGTTACCTGAATCTTCTCGACTATCGGAAACTCTGCCTTGTAAAGCCTAGCCAAGACACCACCAATCTGCCTAAAGCTGTTCAGCCCCTTCTTAAACGACGACTGAGAAACCCTGATCCAAATATCGTAACGTTGGTTGAGGTGCATAACGCCCTCGATATAATTAGTGAATTCATGTATGCGCCGCTCGAGTACTCCTTCTAGGTCTTTTTCTACTTGCGCTCCTGCGACTTCAACTAGTATGCCGAGTGGGTAGGAGCCACCCTGCTGTAGATCCTTAATGTCCGGTCCAATTAAATTGATTTTTCCGTCCTCTATCTCGCTTGCATTCCTCACCTGTACGAGCTCGAACTTGTATTTGACGTTGGGGCCGCCGAACTCTACCTGCATATCCTTGCCACGTATTCTCTCTCCTTCGTAAACCGGGCCAACATCTACGGGACAAATGTCTTTAAATGAAGACGCCATAGGCGACCACTTCCTCTTAAAAACTTTTACTTGGGCAAAGAAACATCAGAGTTGTTGATTTTTAACCTTTTTGTCTTAGAGTTACGAGAGTTAAGCTGGTCTTCTCACATTTTTCATTACATATTGATTGTATAATGTAGGTTGTCGCCCTCATTTCGTCGTTACCTTGCCGCTACAAGCGGTTGGGTGAAGCGTTTTTAAGAGTGTTTTGGCTTACTTTGTTCGGGTGGCGTCGTGACTAGGTATGACCTAACGGTCATCGGCCATTTAACGTTGGATGTTGTTTCCCCTCCAGGCGGTGGCTTGCATAGGTCAATGGGTGGCCCGCCCTTTTACGGTGGGCTTACTGCGCGCCGGCTAGGAGCTAAGGTTGCTGTCGTTTCGAGGGTGGCGTCGGGGGAGCATCAGTCGATGTTCACGTCGGTTTTCAGGGAGGCTGGCGTATCTGCCTTCATACTAGGCGGGGAGGAAACCACGTGCTTCGAAATATATTACGGTGGAGGTGGGCGTAAGCTTAGGCTAGCGTCGCGGGCAGAAGACCTGTTGTTTGGTGACGTTCCCGTAGAGGCGCTGGACTCCTCTACTGTGCTGCTTAGTCCTGTGGCTGGGGAGCTAAGCTTAGAGTTTGTTGAGGCTGCCTCGCGCTACTGTAGAAAGCGTGGCGTCTTGGTCGCTGGGGACCTTCAGGGTTTTACTAGGGTATTTTTCGAGGACGGTACCGTGTCTTTCAGGCAACCGGAAGAGGAATTTTTCGGGTTCTTCGACGTTGTTAAGGGTTCTGAGAGAGAGGTTAAGGCCGTGGCTGGGTGCGACTCTGTTAGGGAAGCGTTGGCCTGGATCGCTGGTTTTGGTCCTAAGGTTGTTGTGGCAACATTGGGCGAAAGGGGTGCGCTTCTGCTCTCTGAGGGTCTGCTCTTTCGCGTTTACTCATTAAAACCCGGGAAGGTCGTCGACCCTACGGGAGCGGGGGATGCCTTTATCGCGGCCTTCCTTGTAGGGTATGCTTGGTTGATGAGCTTGGAGGACTGCCTAAAGCTGGCCAGCTCTGCCGCCACTTGTGTAGTGGAGAGAAAGCTGCCCCTCGGCGACGTAAGCGGAGAATATGTTATAGAGAGGAGCAGAGAGGTGCGGGTCGAAAGATCTGGCTGCTCATTAGTGTAAGTTTGTGGTCGGCGTTCCCTACCTCTACAGGAGGCTTTATATTGATGTTCTCCCTTTTAGTTTCCATTACTTGATGGAGGTTGCCACGTTGATCTGTGTCGAGGAATTTTATGTTGAGGGAATGCCTGTATTGGGTTTGAGGGTTAACTTGAAGCCGCCTTTCCTCATGATCATCTGCCCCCGGGGGGTTCTTGCATGCGGCTACTTCAGCGTGGAGGTTGCTGAAAAGTTCGGTGTAACGGCTGCTGTAGTTAGAGGGGTATCTTCTTTCGACGAAATGTTGGAGGCGAAAGTGGTAAGCGTCACGTCAAAAGCTAGGGAGCTCGGGGTAGCTGAGGGGTGCAGTGGGAGGGACGCCGTCCTCCGCTTCTCATGAGGCTCTTTAATGCTCTTTCATATTTTGGAAGGATGTTTTGGGAAATACTTAAAAGTTGTCTTTTAATCTCCGTTAGAACTGGATCTGGCTAAGTGCTTGAGAGGTGCTGTTTTTTGTCGGGAAACAACGAAACACCACTACCAAACAAGTATGAGAACTTTAATAAGTGGTACAACGAAATCCTGCAGAGGGCCGAGCTAGTAGACTTGCGCTACGGTGTCAAGGGATTCGTTGTTTACAGGCCCAACTCGGCTATGATAATGCGCCAAGTTTACCGCTTTTTTGAAGAGGAGCTGGATAAGTTAAAGCATGCTCCCTGCATTTTCCCCGTCGTCATTCCGCTAGAATTCTTCAAGAAGGAGGCTCAACATATTAAGGGCTTCCTTGACGAAGTTTTCTGGGTTACGAGAGCCGGGCAGCACGATCTTAACAAGCCGTTGCTGCTACGCCCCACGTCGGAGACGGCCATGTATCCTCTTTATGCGTTCTGGATTAGGAGCTACAAGGATCTTCCCTTGAAGTTGTATCAGTCTAACTCGGTGTATCGTTACGAGACTAAGGCGACTAAGCCTCTCCTGAGGGGACGCGAGTTTTTCTGGATTGAGGCGCACTGTGCTCACAGGACTAGGGAGGACGCTGAGCTACAAGTATTGGAGGACATGAAAGTTATGAGCAGAGCTCTTCATGAGGTTCTAGGTGTTCCCTTCATGCTCTTGGAGCGGCCGCCGTGGGACAGATTCGCCGGAGCCGACAAGACTTATGCTTTTGACGTGCTTTTCCCTGACAGGTCCGTGCTGCAGATAGCCACTACGCACGTACTTGGAGAGAACTTCTCTAGGGCCTTCGAAATAATGTACAAGGATGAAGACGGAGAGCTAAAGTACGTTCAGCAGACTTGCTTTGGGATAGGCGTTTCAAGGATACTCGCCACCCTGATAAGCGTTCACGGAGACGAGTACGGGCTAGTTCTCCCCTTCGATGTGGCGCCGACGCAGGTCGTCATTGTTCCTATTCTTTTTAAGGAGAACGGGGAGGCCGTAATGGAGAAATGCAGAGTCATCTTCGAAAGGCTTCGAGAAAGGGGCTACAGGGTTGTGCTGGACGACTCGGACGAGCGCCCGGGAGCCAAGTTTTACCAGTGGGAGCTTATAGGAGTGCCTGTGAGAGTTGAGATCGGGCCGAGGGATATTGAGAAAGGCGTGGTAACGCTTTTCAGGCGCGACACGAGAGAGAGAATGGCTGTTGCTGAAGGAGAACTTGAAGGGAAAATAGAGGAGTTAAGAAAGGACATTCTGAGAGTTTTGAGGGAGAGGGGCGAAAGGTGGCTTGAGGAAAACTTGAAAGAGATTGGGAGTAAAGAAGCGCTTATGGAGTTGGCAAGGAGGGGCGGAATAGGCAAGATGCCATTCTGTGGCAGAGAGGAGTGCGCCGGTGAGATAAAGGCAATGACAGGTGGATTCGAAGTTAGAGGAGTCAGAGTTGGAGAGAAGTGGGGGAACCTAGGCATCTGTGCCGTGTGCGGAAATGAGGCGAAGCAGGTCGTTTACATCGCTAAGCCATACTAGCACTACCCTAGGAAGCTCCCCTCAGGACACTTCTCGGGAAGCGTTTTGCTTTACTTTTATATGCGCTCTCCTTTTATTATAAGTAGGGTTGCTGGAGGGTGCATCTTGTTTTTCTTTGCAGACCTTCACATCCATAGCAGGTATAGTAGGGGTAGTAGTTCGAACATGGAGCCGCGTGTCCTTTGCTCTTTTGCCAGAGTGAAGGGGCTTAACTTGCTTGGTACAGGCGACTTCTCCCACCCAAAGTGGCTCGCCGAGTTGAGGGAGAAGCTTGAAGAGGTGGGCGGCACAGGATTTTACACTCTAAGGGAGGGCAAGGGTGACGTCTTCTTCGTGTTGACAAACGAGGTAAGTACCAACTTCGAGTTTGAGGGTGAAGCAAAGAACGTACATCACCTTATAATGGTTGAAAACTTCGATATTGCAGAGCAAGTGAACGAGGTTCTAGCCAAGTACGGTAATTTGGAGGCTGATGGTAGGCCAATGCTTGAATGTACCCCCGAGGAGCTTGTCGAGTCTCTTTTTCAAGTCGACCAAAACATTCTCGTGGCGCCAGCTCATCTCTGGACAAGCTGGTTTGGGGCGCTAGGCGAGCGCGGCTTCGACAGCCTAGAAGAGTGCTATGGCGACATGTTAAACTACATTTACGCCGTCGAGACGGGCCTAAGTTCTGATCCTCCAATGAACTGGAGGCTTAGTAGCCTCGACAAGTACGTCTTAATGAGTAACAGCGACTCTCACAGCCCTTGGCCTTGGAGGCTTGGAAGGGAAGCGAACGTCTTCAACCTTAACGAGCCGTCGTTCCGCGAGTTGATTGATGCCGTGAAGAGGAAGGATAAGCGGAGAATTGTCATGACGATCGAGGTCGCCCCCGAGTACGGAATCCCCCTCCGAACCGGGGGGTGGACGTAAAATACCATTACGATGGCCACCGGGGCGATCGGCAGGGACACAACGGCGTAGACGTCTGCATGCATCCAAGGGAAGCAATGAAGCGGGGGAACATTTGCCCCGTATGCAGGAAAAAGATGACGATAGGAGTGCAGCACAGAGTTGAGGAGTTAGCTGACAGAGATGAAGGCTTCAAACCCAAGGATCCAATACCCTTCAAGAGGCTGATCCCGCTCGCCGAGTTAATAGCGGTGGCATTTAATGTTGAGAATCTTCATGCGCAGAAGGTTAGAGAAGAATACGACCGCCTCGTCAACAAGTTCGGGAACGAGTATAATGTTCTGCTAGAACCCCCCCTAGAGGGCCTCCTAGAAGTCACACATCCAAGAGTTGCTGAGCTCATAATGCTTAACAGAGAAGAGCGCCTCAGGATAAAGCCGGGGTTTGACGGCGTATACGGCAAAATAATCCTAGATGAGCCTCGAGAGAAAGCTGTGGAGGATCACCTGAAAGTTGGGCAACAGAGCCTCGACAGCTACTTCAAACAGTGACTTGTCTTTCAGCACACGCGGGGAATAGGCTCACCGTAGGGTTCCTCTATTATCCTTTTCCCCCCGACGACCGTTTCCATTATGACGTATCCGGGCCTCTCCTTTCGAACCTCTCCTATAATGCTGGCGTTTCTCCCATACCTTGTAGCTCTAACCTTCTCAAGAACCTCCTCCGCTTTCTCTGGTCTTACAGCTATGATCGCTTTACCCTCACAGGTCACTTCGAGAGGATCTATTCCGAGCATCTCCGACGCCGCGACCACCTCCCCCCGTATAGGTATGCTCTCCTCCTTGATCCATATGCTGACTCTGTTTTTCTTAGCCAAGTCGTTTAACGCTGCAGCAAGCCCTCCCCTCGTCGGGTCCTTCATTGCTGTAATGCCACCGACGCTTAGAGCCGCCTTAATAGTCTCGTTGAGGGGGGCAACATCAGACTTCAATCGTATATCAAAGCTTATGCCCTCCCGCGCCGCGAGGAGCGCTATTCCATGATCCCCCACAGTTCCAGTCAATATGATCTTGTCGCCAACCTTTATGCCATTATCACAGATAACACTCCCCTCTTTAGCAATCCCTATCCCCGTAGTTGCCAAAACGATCTTGTCGAGGCGCCCCCTCGGCATAACCTTTGTGTCTCCTGCTATTAAGGCAACCCCAGCTTCGTTGCATGTGTCATTTATAGACCGTATTATTCGCTTCAGGTCAGCTATGGGGAACCCCTCCTCCACTATCATGGAGCATGTTATAGCTACGGGATCAGCCCCCATCATGAGGAGGTCATTAACAGTACCCGAAACAGCAAGTCGCCCAATGTCGCCGCCCGGAAAGAATATGGGATCCACAGTGTGCCCATCTGTGGTCACAACCACGTTGACGCCACCTAGAGGTATGGTTGCGCCGTCGTCCAGCTCGTCCAGTCCTATCCCGCTGTGAACTCTTCGTCTCTCGATCAGTGGAAGAATAACCTCTTTGATCAGCTTTCCCATAGCGGCTCCGCCTGCTCCGTGAGCCAGCTCAACGACTTCTTGTAGTTCCATTGCCATCATCCCCCGTAACCTCATACTAGGCTCCGTCTCAAAAAATATTTCTACTTGTTCAAAGCAAATGTCTCGAACAATAATGACGGCTGAACAGTCGCCACTTTGCTTCCACCAGTAGCCCATTACATTGAAGACGAAGCAGCAATTGCCCCGCTGCTGCTTAGCGCCCGATGGATTTATATTCTCTCATACTTTTTTTCTCTCTGAGCTTTGTGGAGGATCCGGTATGGGCGTGTGGCACGGTAAATCCAAGAGGAAGCCTAGTGGCGGCAAGCTCAGGTTAGCTCGAGGTAAGAGGAAGTATGAAATGGGGCGCGAGCCCGTCGAAACGCAGATCGGAGACGAAGAGAAGCGGAAGAAAGTTCGGGTACGCGGCGGGAACTTTAAGGTTAAGTTGCGGGTAGCATCCTACGCGAACGTCACAGACACTGCCGCAGGGAAGACTGTTAGAGTTAAGATCCTTGGCTTAGAGAAGAACCCAGCCAGCGTAGATTACTCGCGCCGCAAAATAATAACAAAGGGGGCCATCATAAGGACGGAACTGGGGTTGGCGCGCGTCACGAGCAGACCAGGCCAAGACGGCGTGGTAAACGCCGTGTTAATAGAGCGAACTTAACCTATACGTCCCCTTAAGTTATTATTTGAATGTTCTTTACGGTGCATTCTCTTCCGCCTATTATTTTTGTTGCGTTACTGCCACACATCGGACACTTTAGCGATAATAGCTGGGGTATGTGGGGTACACTTTCTAAGTTTTCTCTTTTAGTCTCTCCCTCGTAACCGCACTCTAGGCAGTGGATCACACCTGGCTTAATGGTTATATTAATGTTTGCTCTATCAGCTATTGTTCCCTCTGCGACCACTTTCAATCCAAACTTCAAGTACTCTGGGTTCAAGAGGGTAAACTCTCCAAGTTCTAGGTTTATCTCGGTTACTTGCTTCGCATTGTTTTCCTCAGCAACCTTGATCACTGTGTTAATTATCATTTGAGCGGTGGAAAACTCGTGCATTCCAACCACTGACGAGACGTGGAAACTAAACGTTTAAAAGTGTTTTCCGTGAGAGAGAATCAAGGGTTAGGCTTGCGGAAAAGAGACATCTTTATAGTTTACCCTGAATATTTCGACTCTAAGCTGACTAGGCGCGAAGGGAGAAGGGTTCCCCTAAACCTTGCTGTTCCAAACCCGAGGATAGATGAGCTAGTCTCGGTCGCCCGTAAGCTCGGGTGGCGCGTGAGCGTCGAGGCGGACGCTGCGTATCCGAGATGCTGGTGGAACAGGAGGGGTAGGCTCGTTGTAGAGAAGAACGTAATGAAGAAAGGAAAAGCCATATTGACCATGGCGAGAGGCCTCAAAGGATTACGTGGGGCTAAGTAGGTAGTAGCTTCCTGAGTTGGGGGGATTGCTTGAAGCGATTGGGAAAAGTTCTTCATGTTTCGCCCTCGGGCAACATGATAGTTCAGGCGTCCACTGCCCCCAACATCGGCAGCAGAGTTGTCGATGAGAAGATCAGGGAAGCGGGTTTCGTGTACGATGTGATCGGCCCAGTAAGCCGCCCATACGTTGTGGTGAAGCCGGCTGAAGGGGTAGAGGCGGAAAACTACATCAATAAGCCTCTCTACATTCCTAGGGAGGGTGGCAAGGAGAAGCGCAAGCAGAGAAAGCCGCAAAGCACCGCTAAAACTTCGAGGAAGATGAAAGCTCCTTAAGTAGTGTAAGCAGCTCCCCTGGTGGTGCATCCGTTTTAACCGAGATAGGGCTGAAATGTGTTTTAAACGCTGAGAACCCTCTCTCTCTTAGAGATTCAATTACCTTCTTAATAGGAGGGCATGGGACGCAGGCGGCTGAGCATATCCTGTGCACGTTGTAGTAGAGAGGCGGTGCACTTGCCTCCATAAGTAGCAGCCTTAGAAAAGTTAACGTTCGCCCCCCCTCTTTTTCTTCAGCAATTTTAACCGTCTCTCTCAGAAATACTTCATCCTGAAGTGGGCCACACCAGAGTGGACCTGCTATCTTCACTTCCCCCCCACAGGAGGGACATTTCCTTGCTAATTCAGAAACCGGGAAACCATTAACTAGCTTTCTGGACAAGCAGCGGTCACAGTGGGCTAGGTAGCCTATTGTTCCCAGTTTTTCGTCGGCGCTCTTAGCTCCTAGCTTCCCCTTAAAGTAGACCCTCACATGGTGCCCGAAGTAATAGGAAAGCATCGGTTGCAGAGCATAATCATACTTGGCAGCTACGGACACGGCATGCGCTATGAGTATGCGGACGGCGACCTCATGACAGTATTCACCCTTAAGCGGCATGCTTCCGTATCTTCTAAGACAAGCTTTCGGCTGGGATCCGCACAACAGCGGTAGGTCAGTCGCTGTAACGCAAAGCATAGCTCCCTTAGGTTTTAGGGCTCGTATGGTGGATTCCAGAAAGGGAGCGGGAGAGCCGAAGGGATCCAAGTCAACTAGGTCAAACCTGTCTCCTCTAGATGCAGATGACGAAAGAAGAGTGTTTGCGTCATCACAGCATATGGTGGCTTTCCCCTTCAATCCGTGTAGCTCAAAATTTTTCTCTATCAGAGAGACGGCGGCTGGGTTTAAGTCGTTAACCACGATGCTCTCCACGCCGTCTGTTTCAAGCATAAACCTTAGCGCCCTCACCCCACATCCGGCCATGGGAATGCACACCCTCAGCCTCCTGCTAGCCTCCTTAGAGTAAGCTTGAAGGACGCAAACAGCCACATCCCTGCTTAAGGCCATTTTTGGGTTATAGAAGACTGGAGCTCTGGAGGGAACGTAGCTTCCCTTCTCGGCGTAAAGACTGACGTCTGGAGCGTAAAACACGGTTGATCCTTCCTTATAGCAGCGTAGTGGAAAAGTGGACAATTCACCTCACCAAGATTAGCCGTGTCTCTACAGAAACTTAAGAGATGCTTATTTATTTCCTGCTTCACCTTTTCTTTCGGTGAAATGGTTGCTCGTGGCGGGAGTAGACGAGGCGGGGAGAGGCCCGGTTATAGGTCCCATGATAGTGTCCGGGGTTCTCGTCGAAGAGTCATCTATCGACGTGCTCACGCAGATTGGGGTCACCGACTCTAAGCGGCTCACGCCGCCACAGAGAGTGAAGATGCTTAAATGGATATTCGCCGTCGCTAAAAATGTTGTCTTTTTAGAAGTTCCCCCAAGCGAGATAGATGAAGCGATCTGCTCTGGCATGGGACTAAACGAGCTTGAGGCTCGCAAGATGGCTGAGGTCGTGGACAAGTTACAGCCTGACGTAGCCTACTTGGACGCTGTAGATCCGCATCCGGGTAAGTTTGGGGAGAGAGTTAAAAGGTACCTTGCCTGCAATGCTAGGCTGATTGCTGAGCATAATGCAGATGAGAAATACGTGGTCGTGGGGGCCGCATCCATCATTGCTAAGGTTATCCGTGACTTAAAAATTGATGAGCTCAAAGTTTACGGTGAGGTCGGCTCTGGGTATCCGCAGGATCCGCGAACCATAACCTTTTTGAGGTGCTGGGTGAGAGAGAAGGGTTGCCTCCCATCATTTGCTAGGCAAACGTGGAAGACCTCTAAGAGGATACTTGATGAATTTTTCCAGAAAAAGCTAGTTTGACCTTTGTACCCTCCTAAGTAGTTCCTCCGGCTCTTTCATGGACTCTATTTCCTCTTTGCTGAAAATAGGCACCCTAGTCCCCGTAATTTTTTTATTTTTGTCCATTACAAACATGGCCAGCTTCTGCGCCACCCACGAAAGCTTCTCAAGAACTATTATTCTCTTCTCAATAGTCCTTTCACTGGCCCTGCCAACCCCAGTGACAACTAGACACTCTTCCTTCTGGTCTGCTGTAAGCGCGTCGAAGGGCGCCCTCCTAGCAAGTATAACCTTAAACCCCAAATCGGATAGAGCCTCAAAAACTTCCTTTTCAAGCTCGTCCTCCCACTCCTGTTCTTCTCCCTCTTCTTCCCTCTCCTCGTAATCATAGATTGAACGCCACTCGCTTAAATCCACGGGTATTATTATGTCAGCGTCCAGTTCGTCTTCTATTTTCAGAGCGGTTTCTAGTGTCGCATCCATCTCGTTCCTCTCATACTCGTAAATCGCTTTTCGTGAAACGCCAATCCTCTCCGCTAAGTTCCCGAGGGATAACCCCTTCCCCTCCCTAGCCCTCCTTAGGGCTTCGCCATCGACCCTTATGTAGAGTCCTCCACGCCTAGCGAGAGCCACTGGCCAGACGTCTTCTAGGATGAAACGCCTGAAGGTTGAGAAGTTGATCGTCGGTATACCGCACCTCCCATAAACGACGCCGTCAAGCATTTCGCTTTTTCTGGTCTTCTCCCCCACTACTAGAGGGGTCGCCGACAGCAACCTCGCCAGCGTTCTCAGCTCTCTTCCCTGCTCGTCCTTTAGTGCATCGACGTTGGCGAGAACTTTAAGCAGCATCAGAAGGTTGTCCCTTCTCGCCACTAGGTCGAAGCAGCTCTTAGATGGAAGGTTGTTGGCGACTTGGAATCCCGCCCTCTGAAGCAGCTTTCCCACCTTCTCGACAGAGAGAGTGGAGGACATTACAACCCACCAATACTTTCTCACTACTAACTTAAACGTGAAGATTTAAAAGTTAATCTCAAGAAACTCCCTCTTTAATCTGTCGAAATCAGCGTCATACTCTTACTGACGCCCTTCGTCTTTCTGATTTCTGTAACCAGCTCGTCTAGCTTCTTTCCTAGTTCATCTATCTCAACCCTAACCACTACATCCCACTCGCCGTAGGTTACATGCGCTTCTGTTACATGTTTCATTTTTGAGATCTTCTCGGCGACTTCATGTTCCACTCCTGCTTCAGTCATCAATAATATGTAGACCACGCCGTAGTTAGCAGTTTCTAGTAGAAATGTTTAAATAGTTGTAAGTATAGATAAGCTATTGATGGCTGAGAGGCTTTACACGCTTAAAGAAGCCAAGAAGCTCCTTGCAGCCACCACATGGACGATCCAGCAGTGGGATAGACAAGGGAAGATCAGATGCGTCAGAACTATTGGTGGTCGAAGGAGGATTCCTGAAAGCGAGATAAAACACATTCTGGGGCTGAGAGAGGAGAGGGTAATCGTTGGATATGTGAGGGTCTCATCTTCAACACAGAAAGACGACTTAGAGAGACAAAAACAGCTGATCCTAACTTATGCGAAGGAGAAAGGCTATGGCGAAATTCAAATACTCACTGATATTGGCACCGGGCTTAGCGAGAAGAGAAAGAACTTCCTGAAGCTCTTAGACGGTTTCGGAGAGAAAAGTTTCCAAAGTGGTAGTTGCCTACGAAGACAGGCTGACGAGGTTTGGATTTAAAACTCTGAAAGGCTGTTCTCAACCTTTGGAACTGATAGAAGTGGTAAATCACGAAGTGAAGCCGCGAGAGGAGCTCGTTGACGATCTGATAACTATTGTCTCCTTTGCTGGAAAGCTCTACGGAATGAGGAGTAATAGGTATAAAGAGGTCGTTAGTAATGTCAGAAAGCTCGTATCAAGTTAGATCTTATAAAGTAAAGCATAACTACTCAGAAA